>DATFXA010000219.1:0-7690 GCA_035258645.1 Gaiellaceae bacterium | reverse complement strand
CTGGAGCGAATCCGCGGCCGTTCGATCTCGACCTTCGACCTGCTCGACGAGGATGAGATCGCGACCGGAACGGAGAAGGCCGAGAGAGAGCTGCCGGATCGCGTCCGCTACGAGGTGCAGTACCTACTCGCGTTCGCCCGTCGTTAGGGTCCCACAACCGCGAGCAAGGAGGACAACGATGGCGAAGCACCTGAATTGTGCAGACGCTGGTTTCGACTGCGAGGCCAAGTTCGATGGAGAGTCAGAGGACGACGTGATGTCTCAGGCGGCGGAGCATGCGATGACCGTGCACGGCATGTCCGAAGGCGACGTCCAGCAGCACGAAGCCGCGATCCGCGGCGCGATTATGGACGTCTAAACCGGACGCGTCCTAGTGCCTGGCACCCGGCCACGTCTCCGCGGAACCAGTCCGAGTGCATGGCACCGGGACACCCCCCGAAGCGACGGCGCGACGCTAGATCCGCCAGGCCCCGTCGACGAGCACCGGGACGTCGGCGCCGTCGCGGGTGATGCCGGTGACCTGCACGTCGTTGCCGCCGATCATGAAGTCGATGTGGATCGCACTCTTGTTGATCCTCGGCACGTCCTCGGGGCTCACGGCGATCTCGTAGGCATTGCCGAGGGCGATGTGGCTGGCGGCGTTCTCGTCGAGCAGCGTGTTGTAGAAGATCGTCCCGAGCGCGCCGATCCTTCCTTCGCGGTCGACGAGCGCGAGCTCGCCGAGCCGCGAGGCGTGCTCGTCGTAGGCGGCCCGCTCTCGCAGCACCTCGGCGCCGGTCTCGGCCTGAATGTCGACCGCGCGCCCACCCTCGAAGCGAACTTCCAGGCCGCTGATGATCGTGCCGCCGATATCGAGTGGCTTCGTCGCCCGGACGACGCCCTCGGCACGCGTCGGATCGGGCGTCGTGTAGACCTCCTCGGTGGGGACGTTCGGCATGTGCTCGATCCCGTCGACGGTCGTCGCCGAGCCACCCTCCCAGACGGAGGACGGGAGGAGGCCGATGGTGATGTTGGTGCCGGGCCCCTCGAGACGCATCGCATCGAAGCGGCGTTCCGTCAGCCGCTCCGCGACCGAGTGAAGGGTCGTGCGGCGTTCACGCCAGGCCGCGACGGGATCGTCCTCGTCGAGACGGCACACATGCGTGAGCTCTTCGGTCAGCCGGGCCAGGGCCGTCTCGCCGTCGAGGTCGGGATAGACGATCTCGGCCCAGGGCTGGGTTGGGAACGGCATGATCGTCCAGTTCACGAGCCGCTTGTTGATGATCTCGAGTCGCTCCCGGATATCGGGGAGCTGGTCCCGGCCGGCGCGCTTGGGGTCGACGCCGTTCAGGATCCCCGGCGAGACGCGCGGAACGAGAACGATCCGGGCCGCCCGGACGTCGCCCAGCTCGAGCATCCGCCGCCCGTACCACCCCGGCACGAACTCGAGCGTGTCCTCGGCGGCTAGCTGAAGGCGGGCCTTCTTGACGTAGGGGTCGAAGTAGGTCACGTCGACGAAGCGGGCGCCGAGCTCGTACGCGCGGGTGGCGACCGCGCGGACGACAGGCTCCATGCCCGTCTCCGCCTCGATCGTGACGATCTGGTCGGGCTGGACGTTGGCGCTGAAGTCGACCGCCAGGTTGGCAAAGCGCTCGAGAGTGGCCGTCTCCATCGGCAGGAGGATAGTGGCTTCGCGATTTGCGATGCCGAGTCGAACGTCGTCCGCAGGACACGCTAGTCTCCCCGGCGACCACGAACCCCTTTAACCCGGTCCCGTGAGGCCGGAAAGGAGTGTGTATGCGCCTGCCTGCCCTCGTCCGAGCTCACCCAACCGCGTGAGCGTGACGGACGCCGAGCGCGAGACGGTTCTGCTCGACAGCGACGCGGTCGATCGGACCCTCTCCCGGATCGCGCACGAGATCATCGAGGGGAATCCCGAGCTCGACCGCGTCGCACTGGTCGGCATCCACACGCGAGGCGTCCCGCTTGCGCAGCGGCTGCGGCGGCGGATCGCCGATTTCACCGGTCGGCAGGTCGCCCTCGGCCAGCTCGACATCACCTTCTACCGCGACGACGTCCACGTGCGCGGCGGCGAGGCGCCGCAGCACGCGCAGCCGCTCGTGCGCGACTCGAAGCTCGACTTCGCGCTCGACGGGATGACCTGCGTTCTCGTGGACGACGTGCTCTACACGGGTCGAACGATCCGCGCAGCGGTCGAGGCACTGTTCGACTACGGCCGCCCGGCGCGCGTTCAGCTCGCGGTCCTCGCCGACCGTGGCCACCGCGAGCTGCCCATTCGCCCCGACTACGTCGGCAAAAACTTTCCCACCCACCGCGACGAGCGCATCCATGTCGAGCTGGTCGAGATCGACGAGGTCGATCGCGTCGTGCTCAAGGGCCTCACGAGAAAGGAGCCATTGTGAACCACCCGGAGACACTTGGCGGCGCCTGGCCCGCGAGCACGCGGCGCCATGCGGCGTCCTCGGTCGCGCCCGGGCTTCCTAGCCCGAACGCTCCCTGCGTCCTTGCCTGGCTTGGTGCTCGCGACCCAGGCATCCACCAGCGTCACCGGGAGGGTCACTAGTGGCCGAAATCCGCGTCATGCGGGAGGACCTGCTCCCGCCCAAGGAGCCGCCGCGCCGGCACTTGATCTCGATCGGCGACCTCCGGCGGAAGGACGTCGAACGCCTGCTCGGAATCGCCCGGAGCTTCGAGCGCTCGCTCGAACGGGAGCTGAAGAAGCTGCCGACGCTGCGTGGAAAGACGGTCGTCAACCTCTTCTACGAGTCCTCGACCCGCACGTCATCGAGCTTCGAGCTCGCCGCGAAGCGGCTCTCCGCCGACACGATGTCGATCAAGTCGGCCGGCTCGGCGGTCGACAAGGGCGAGTCCCTGAAGGACACAGCGCTCACGCTCGGGGCCTACGACCCCGACGTGATCGTGATCCGGCATCCGCAGATCGGCGCACCGCAGTTGGTCGCCCGCTACACCGGCGCCCACATCGTGAACGCGGGCGACGGGAAGCACCAGCACCCGACCCAGGCCTTGCTCGACCTCTACACCATCACGGAGGAGCTGGGGCGGATCGAGGGGCTGCACGTCGCGATCGTCGGCGACGTCCTGCATTCCCGCGTCGCCCGCTCGAACATCCAGGCGCTGGCGCTCATGGGCGCGCGCGTTACCCTGGTCGGGCCGCCGCCCCTGATTCCGCGTGGGATCGAGGCGATGGGCTGTGAGATCTCCTACGAGATCGACACGATCAAGGCCGCCGACGTCGTCTACGTGCTGCGGATGCAGCGCGAGCGAATGGCCGAGGGCGCCAACTTCGTTCCGTCCCTGCGCGAGTACACGGCCCGCTGGGGAGTCACCGCCGAGCGGCTCCGCCCGGGGCAGAAGGTCATGCACCCGGGGCCCATGAACCGAGGCGTCGAGATCGACGCTGCGGTCGCGGATGCCGCGGACGCCCTGATCGAGCACCAGGTTCGGTCGGGGCTCGTCGTGCGGATGGCCGTGCTCTACGACCTGCTGACGCACGGCCCGGCTGGAGTCCAGTCAGCGACGCTCCACGAGATCGGGGCAGCCTGATGCTGTTCGGCAAGCAAGGTAGCGACGACCTGGTCATTCGAGGCGCCCGCGTGCTCGACCCGGGTGAGGGCTTGGACACGGTGCTGGACGCCCGCGTCGACGGAGGCGTGATCGCCCAGCTCGGTACGAACCTCGAGACGAACGCCCATCGCGTCGTCGGCGGCGAAGGCCTCGTGCTGGCCCCGGGCTTCATCGACCCGCACGTCCACCTGCGCACTCCCGGACGGGAGGACGAGGAGACGATCGCCTCGGGCACGGCCGCCGCAGCCGCCGGTGGCTACTGCGCAATCCTGGCAATGCCGAACACGGAGCCGGTCGTCGACTCGGCCGCCGTTCTGGGCTCGCTCGCCGAGACAGCGCAGTCCGAGGCCGAGGTGCCGGTTGGCTTCCTCGCGGCGATCACCAGGAACCAGACCGGCGCGGAGCTGACAGAGATGGTCGAGCTCGCCGAGGCGGGCGCGGCCGGGTTCACCGACGACGGCCGGCCCGTTGTCGCGCCGGGCCTGATGCGTCGCGCCCTCCAGTACGGCGCCGTCACGGGCCGCAGGCTCGCCCTGCACTGCGAGGAGCCGACGCTGTCGAAGGGCGGCCAGATGCACGAGGGCGCGGTGTCGGCCGAGCTCGGCTTCGAGGGCTATCCGTCCGTAGCCGAGAGCCTGATGGTCGAGCGCGACCTCGCGCTTGCGGCCTATGAGGGGCAGCCGCTGCATCTGCTTCACCTGTCGGCACGCGAGTCCGTTGAGGCGCTCTCGCGGGCCCAGGTCGCCGGCGTCGCCGCGACCGGAGAGGTGACCCCGCACCACCTTTGCCTGACCGACGAGGCGGTGCGCTCGCTCGATCCGAACGTGAAGATGAATCCGCCCCTACGGGCTGACGAGGACCGACGTGCGCTGATCGCCGGTCTGCGTGACGGCACGATCGGTGCGGTCGCCACGGACCACGCTCCGCACGCCCGCCACGAGAAGGAGGTCCCGTTCGAGGCGGCGCCGTTCGGCGTCACCGGCCTGGAGACCGCGTTCTCGGCGCTCTACACCCACCTGGTCGAGCCGGGTCTCCTGCAGCTCGAGACGCTGCTCGACCGGATGTCTGCCGGCGCTGCGCGCTCCTACGGGCTGGCCGCGCCCAGGATTGCGGTCGGCGAGCGCGCCAACCTCGTCCTGCTCGACCTGAAAGCGAGTCGACGCGTCGACGAGAGCGCCTTTCGCTCGCGCTCTGCCAACTCGTGGCTGCTGGGGGAAACGGTCAAGGGGCAGGTGCGGCTGACAGTGGCGGCCGGGAGGGTCGCCTACGAGGCATGAGAGGGTTCCTCGCGCTCGAGGACGGCAGCGTCTTCCACGGCGAGTCGGTCGGCGCGGTGGGCTACGCCTTCGGCGAAGCCGTCTTCACGACCGCGATGACCGGCTACCAGGAGATCGTCACCGACCCGAGCTTCGCCGAGCAGGTCGTCACGTTCACGGCGCCGATGGTCGGAAACTACGGCGTCGAGCCCGAGCGGTCGGAGTCGACGCGCCCGCATGCCCGCGCGGTCGTCATGCGCGAGGCCCGCGGGCCGGCGTGGACGGACTGGCTGCAGGGCCAGGGTCTTGTCGCCCTCTCGGGTGTCGACACCCGGACGCTGACCCTGCACCTGCGCGACCGCGGCGCCATGCGGGCGGTCGCCGTCGCGGGCGACGCTTCGGTCGAGGAGGCCGTTCGGGCTGCGCAGGCGCACCCTGGACTCGTCGGGCGGTCGCTTGTCGCCGACGTCTCGTGCGACGAGCCGTACGTCGCCAGCGAGTCGGGCCGCGCCCGAATCGCGGTCGTCGACTACGGCTGCAAGCGCTCGATCCTGCAGCGACTGGCGGCGGCGGGCGCAGCGGTGACCGTCTTCCCTCACTCGGGGCGAGTGCGGGACCTGCACACGTTCGACGGGATTCTGCTCTCGAACGGGCCGGGCGACCCGGAGCCGCTCCACGACGAGGTCGAGACCGTACGGGCGCTGCTCGGCCGCGTGCCGATCCTCGGCATCTGCCTCGGGCATCAGTTGCTCGCGCTTGCGACCGGCCACGAGACCTACAAGCTTCCGTTCGGGCACCGGGGAGCCAACCATCCGGTGCTCGACAAGCGCTCGGATCGGGTGCTGGTGACGAGCCAGAACCACGGCTTCGCCGTCAAGGCGAGCGCTGCGAAGGAGGTCACCCACGTCTCGCTCTACGACGGAACGGTCGAAGGGCTCGAGTTCCCGTGGTTGCGCGCGCGCTCGGTGCAGTTCCACCCCGAGGCCGGCCCGGGGCCGCACGATGCCTGGCGGCTGCTCGAGGAGTGGGTGGGGGAGGTCGGGTATGCCGCGGCGGCGTGATCTGCGGTCGATCTGCCTGATCGGGTCGGGGCCGATCGTGATCGGCCAGGCTTGTGAGTTCGACTACGCCGGTTCGCAGGCCCTGAAAGTGCTGCGCGAGGACGGCTTCCGCACCATCGTCGTCAACTCGAACCCCGCGACGATCATGACCGACCCCGGCTTCGCCGATCGCACCTACCTGGAGCCGCTCGATCTGGCGGGCGTCGCCGACGTGCTCGGCCGCGAACGGCCCGACGCGCTGCTGCCCACGCTCGGAGGCCAGACCGCTCTGAACCTGGCGATGGAGCTCGTTGCCGAAGGCGTGCTCGAGGCGCTCGACATCGAGCTGATCGGCGCCGGGCCCGACGTGATCCGCCGGGCGGAGGATCGCGAGCTCTTTCGCGAGACCGTCCGCCTCGCTGGGCTGAAGGTGCCGGAGTCGACGATCGTCACCGACCCGGCCGAGGTGCCCGTCGACTTGAGCTTTCCGGTGATCTTGCGCCCTGCCTTCACGCTTGGTGGGCACGGGGGCGGCACGGCCACGTCCTGGGTTGAGCTCGACCGGCTCCTGGGCCGAGCCCTGCAGGAGAGCCCGGTTCGCCAGGTGCTGGTCGAGGAGTCCTTGCTGGGGTGGGACGAGTTCGAGCTCGAGGTGATCCGCGACCGCCACGACAACGTTGTCGTCGTCTGCTCGATCGAGAACCTCGACCCGATGGGCGTTCACACGGGCGACTCGGTCACCGTCGCCCCGCAGATGACGCTATCCGACAGGGCCTACCAGGAGCTCCGCGACGCGGCTGCCGACGTGATCCGGGCCGTCGGAGTCGAGTGCGGCGGCTCGAACATCCAGTTCGCGCGGCACCGCGAGAGCGGGGAGCTGCGGGTGATCGAGATGAACCCACGTGTTTCGCGTTCGTCGGCGCTGGCATCCAAGGCGACCGGCTACCCGATCGCCAAGGTGGCCGCCAAGCTCGCCGTCGGCTACACCCTCGATGAGATCCCGAACGATCTGACCGGCACCACGCCGGCCAGCTTCGAGCCGACGCTCGACTACGTAGTCGTGAAGGCGCCGCGGTTTGCGTTCGAGAAGTTCCCGGGCGCGGAGACGGAGCTCGGCACGCAGATGAAGTCGGTCGGGGAAGCCATGGGGATCGGCCGCTCCTTCACGGAGGCTTTCCTGAAAGCGATCCGCTCGCGCGAATGCGACGAAGGATCGGCCACTCCGTGGCCTCGATTTTCCGTCGTGCCGGACGGCGTTCATCCATGGTTTCGCGGCGAGATCGAGCGAGTACAGGCCGCGCTCGACCGCGTGACGTCTCTCGACGATCTGATCGCCGACGATTGGGTGAGGCTGAAGCGGCTCGGGCTCTCGGATGCCGACATCGCTGCTCCGTGCGGAACGTCCGAAGAGCAAGCCAGAGCCAAGCGCCGTTCTTGGGGCGTTACTCCCGCCTTCCGGCGCGTCGATTCCTGCGCCGGAGAGGTCGAGGCGGGGTCGAACTACCTCTACTCGACCTGGGGCGAGGCCGATGAGTCGCCCCCTCCGGCCGGCCGTTCTGTGGTCATCCTGGGGTCCGGCCCGAACAGGATCGGCCAGGGGATCGAGTTCGACTACTGCTGTGTCCACGCGGCCAGGACCTTTCGCGAGCTCGGCTACGAGGCCGTGATGGTCAACTGCAACCCGGAGACGGTCTCGACCGACTACGACACCTCCAACCGGCTCTACTTCGAGCCTCTCTGCGCCGAAGAGGTGCTGGCGATCTGCGACCGCGAGCGGCCGGCAGGGATCGTGACTCAGTTCGGCGGTCA
>DATFXA010000218.1:0-12501 GCA_035258645.1 Gaiellaceae bacterium | reverse complement strand
AGCTCCAGCAGCTCGTCCAGGCGCTCGCGGGAAAACGGCTCCTGCTCGGCCGTCGCCTGAACCTCGACCAGCTTCCCGTCGCCGGTGATGACGACGTTCATGTCGACCTCGGCCCGCGAGTCTTCCGAGTAGTCGAGATCGAGCAGAGCCTCGTCGTCGACCACGCCGACGGAGACGCCCGCGACCGAATCCGGCAGCGCTTTGGAGAGCCCAAAGCGGTCGAGCGCCAGGTACGCGGCCACGTACGCCCCGGAGATGGCGGCGGTGCGCGTCCCCCCGTCTGCCTGAAGCACGTCGCAGTCGAGCCAGAGCGTCCGCTCACCCAACGCCTGGAAGTCCGTTACCGCCCGTAGAGCCCGGCCGATCAGGCGCTGGATCTCCACGGTGCGGCCTCCCTGCCTGCCCCGCGAAGCCTCCCGCTGGGTTCGCTCTCCCGTCGACGCAGGCAGCAACGAGTATTCGGCCGTCATCCAGCCTCGCCCCTTTCCGAGCAGCCAGCGGGGCACGCTTTCCTCGATCGAGGCCGTGCAGAGAACCTTCGTCTTGCCCTGCGAGTAGAGCACCGACCCGTGCGGCTGCTCGAGCCAGCTCGGCTCCAAGATGAGCGGGCGCAGCTCGTCGGGACGACGGCCGTCGGCTCTGCTCATGCCGCCTGCTTCAGGGCCGCGAGCTCGACATGCTCGACCGCGGCGATCGGGAGCTGCAGGAACCGCTGCCCGAGCACGCGGAACGCTTCCGGGTCGCCGGTCGTGAGGAACCGGTACGAGCCTTCGCGCGCCTCCTCGTTCTCGATCCCCTTGCGTGCGAGGGTTCCGGCGACCTCGCGCGCCGTCTCCTCGGCCGAGAAGACGAGCGTCACCCCGCGCCCGAAGACGCGCTGGAACACCGGGCGGATCAACGGGTAGTGGGTGCAGCCGAGGATGACCGTGTCGACCCCCGCCTCCTTGAGCGGCGCGGCGTACTCGCGCACCGCCGCCGTCGTCTCGGCGCCGAAGGGATCGTTCCCCTCGATCAGCGGCACCAGGCGCGGACAGGCGAGCGCGGTCAGCTCGGCGCCGGCGTCGAGTGCCGCGACGAACTCTGCATAGCGTCCCGCCTCGACCGTCGCCTTGGTCGCCAGTAGTCCGATCTTCCGATTGCGGGTCGCCTGCACCGCGGCGTGCGCCTCGGGCTGGATGACCCCTACGACCGGGACCGAGAGCGCCTCCTGGAGCTGAGGCAGCCCGGCCGAGGTGGCCGTGTTGCAGGCGACGAGCACGAGCTTGACGTCTTGTCGCTCCAGATAGCGGCCGATCTCCATCGCGAAACCGCGAACCTCGTCCAGCTCCCGCGGGCCGTAGGGCAGGCGGGCGTGGTCGCCGAGGAAGACGAAGTCCTCGTGCGGCATCGTCACCAGGCACTCGTGGAGGACGGTGAGCCCACCGGTGCCCGAGTCGAAGACGCCGATCGGCCGCGCGTCCATCGGCCGATCGTACTAGCGTCCGTGTTTCGCGATACAACTCTCGCACCAATTTGCCGTGAGCAGGAGCACTGCTGGCAACACGACGAAGGAAAGGGGCCATGAAGAGATCCGTGCGTTTGACAGCTCTGGTGTGCGCGTTCGCCTTGGCGCTCGCCGTTACCGCAATCGCGGCAGGGTCGTATACACCATCGATGGGCATCTTCCAGGCGACGTACAAGCCGACCGGCGGCGGCACGGTCACGCTCGTCGTCGCGCAGGAGAAGGCAGACGATCCGACCGCGAGGATCGTGATCTATGCCCCACTCGGCTACAAGGCGACGCTCACCCAGGCTCCGGGGACGCAGATCGGTGAGGTCGCCGCGGACGTGCAGATCTTCGACCTGAGCCCTTCCAACGTCTTCCCGCTCTCAGGACCGGTCAAGGTCGACAACCCCGCCAACTATCCGGCGGCATCGAACCTCTGCACGCCCGGGATCACGCACGAGGCGGTCTGGACGCTCAACGCCGCGCTAGCGAACCAGCCGCCAAACCCGATCCCGGTCTATGTGGACCACACCACCGGCGCCGAGGCGGCTTTCAGCTCAGCGAAGTTGACCGTCTGCTTCCGTGACCCGACGCTTCCCCCCGGCGACCCGCGGCGCCAACCCAACGGCACGAAGTTCCTCGACGCAGCCTTCTCGGTGAAAGGCGTCTTCACGAATCCGGGCAACGCCGGCAATGCGTTGTGGCGTTCGCTCTTCACGCCGTACAAGCCGGGCACCGGCACCCCGGACGTAGCCGGGACGCGGGAAGCGCAGGGCGTCGTTCCGATGCCGTACTCGATCTCCATCAAGCGCATCCGCAAGGCGCGGGCCGGGTTCTTCCGACTTGCGGGGACGGTCAACGTCACCGGCACCGCACCGACCGGGGTCAGCCTGAAGCTGTTCGCCGGGGTCCGAGGAAAGAGTGGCGTCACCTTCAAGCCGGTGGCCTCGACGAAGACGAAAAAGGGCAAGTACGTCTTCAATCGGCGGCTGCCGAAGAAGGTGACCTACCTCTTCGTCGAGCGGCCGCCCACCGCGATCGCGTGCGCGTCGCCGCTGGTGACGTGCACCTCGTCGATCGTCAGCAACGCGATCAGCGGCGTGGTCAGGGTCGCGCCGCCCCCGCGCAAGAAGCGCTAGCTCTTTGCGGGCGGGGCCTCGCCGGCGAGGCCCCGCCCGTTCAACGTAGAGTGGTCGCATCGACGTCCTCGCGGTCATCCACGGCGAGCAGGTTCGCGCCGGCACCTTTGGCGACGTCGTCCGGGAACGCGGGCACAGGCTCGACGAGTGGAGCCTTGCCTGGGACACGCCGTTGCCGCAACCGCTCGACTCCTACGGCGCCGTCCTGGTCTTCGGTGGTGCGATGCACGCCGACCAGGACGAACGGCATCCGTGGCTGCGCGAGGAGAACCTGTTCCTCCAGCGCCTGCTGATGCTGCACATGCCGGTGCTCGGGGTCTGTCTCGGCGCCCAGCTGCTGGCGAAGGCCGCGCTGGCACCCGTCTACCGAGCCCGGAGCCCGGAGGTCGGCTGGGTCGAGGTCGAGCTGAACTCTGACGCGGCCGACGATCCTGTGTTCTCGCGGCTTCCGCCCCGCTTCGACGCGTTCCAGTGGCACTTCTATACGTACGACCTTCCGGGCGGCGCGATCGAGCTGGCGACGAGCGACACCTGTACCCAGGCATTCCGCCTTGGCGACAGCGCCTGGGGCATTCAGTTCCACGCCGAGGTGACGCTCCCGCAGGTCGAGGGCTGGCTCGAGCGCCTGGACGAGCGGGAGGAGCCGGTCGAGCCGCCCGCACGACTGGCCGAGCTGACAAGGACGAACATCGACGGCTGGAACGAGCTCGGCCGTACGCTCTGCGGCTCCTTCGTGGAGGTCGCTGAACGGGTCGCCGTCGCCGCGTAAGTGATCTAGATCACTTGGCCATCGGCAGCTCAGGGTGGCGCGACCACTCGTGCCAGGAGCCGGGGTAGTTCCGCGCGCGGTAGCCGGCCGCTCGCAGCGCCAGCGTCGCTCGCGCCGAGCGCGAGCCGGAATGGCAATAGGCGATCACGTCGGCGCTTTCGGGTGCACCGACTGCTGCACGGATCTCGTCCACGCTCCTTGGCAGGCCGGGTCCCTCGAAGAGCGCCTGCTCGTCGATCCGCCGGGCGCCCGGGATATGCCCCTGGCGAGGGTCACACGGGTAGCCCCCCTGCCCATGGAACTCCTCTTCCGTGCGGACGTCGAGCAGCGCGAGACCTTCCGCCCCGAGGCGGCTCTCGACCTCGGCACGCGTCGGTAACGCGTCAAGCCTCGGTTGGAGCTGCACCTTGACGGGCTCGAGCTCGACCTGGCCGACCTCGAGCCCGCCCGGCCAGGCGGCGATGCCGCCGAGCAGGACCGAGACGCTCGGATGGCCGGCGAGCTCCGCGAGCTGCGCCGAAGGCATTGCCCCGACGCCGTCGCCACGGTCGTAGAGCACGAGCCGCTCCTCACCGGTGATCCCGTGGCGGCGAAGACGGAGGCCGATCTCCTTGGCCAGCGCCTCGATCACTTCGGGATCGCTCATCGGCGGCGGCGAGCCGAGCACGAGCGGCCGCGAGCCGGCGATGTGGCCTCGCGCGTGGGCGTTCGGCCCGCGTACGTCGCCGACGACGAGGTCAGGCGCACCCAGCTCCGCCTGTAGCCACGCCGCGTCGACGACCGGCGGCAGCTCAGACATCGGCGAGGAAGTTCGCAAGCGCCGCGTTGAACTCGTCGGGTTGCTCGAGGCTGGGCAGGTGCTTCGCCCCGGCGAACGCGCGAAACCTTCCGCGGCGGCCCCGCGCAGCGAGGGCCTCCGCTTCCTGCGGCGGGAAGAACTCGTCCCCTTCGCCGACGGCGACGAGGCTCGGGCCCTCGAAGGACGTGAACGTGTCGGTATTGTCGGCGCGGTCGCGTAGCGCGGCGACGGCTTCGGTCAGCTCGTCGATGTTGCGGGCGAGCACGAGCTCACGGGCGCGGGCGACCGCCTCCTCCGCAGCACTTTGAAGCAGCAGCTTCGGCCTCTGGTTCTGCCACAAGCCCTCGACGCCCTCGGTTTCGATCAGCTCGATCGTGTCGGCGCGGCCCGCCCGCCGCTCGGGCGAGTCTTCCTCTGCGCGAGCACCGACGAGTGCCAGTGCGCGAACCCGCTCGGGCGCGCGCCTCGTTATCGCCAGCGCCGCGTAGCCGCCCAGCGACGCTCCGACCAGGACGAGATCACCGTCCGACTCATCCAGCAGGGACGCCGCCCAGTCGTCGATCGATGGCCCGCGCTCGTAGAGGCGCGGCGTCGAGACCTCGTAGTCTCGGAGGGACTCGAGCTGCGGCTCCCACATCCGCTCGTCGAGAGGGAACGCATGCAGGAGCACGACCTTCATCGGCCGAGCGCCGCCGTCAGCTCGAGCTCGGCGGCGACCGCCGGGCGCTCGCTCAGCCGCTCGAGCCAGGCCGAGACAGCGGGATACGGCTCGAGCTCGACACCGAGGTTCGAGCGCGCCCGCAGAATCCACGGCACGTAGCCGATGTCGGCGAGCCCGTACTCGGGTCCGCTGAGGTACGGCTGCGCATCGAGCGCCGCGTCGAGCTCGCGCAAGCGCTCGTCCAGCTGGGACGGGTCTCCACGCCGAAGCGCGTAGTAGTCCGAGCCGAGCCGGACGTCGAAGCGGTCGAGCCAGAGCCGGCCAACCGCGCGCTCCGCCGGATCGGCGGGCCACAGCGGCGGCTCGGGAAACCGCTCGTCGAGATACTCCATGATCACGAGCGACTCCGGAAGGACGAAGCCGCCGTCCTCTTCGAGCACCGGCACTGTCCCGCTCGGGTTCTTTGCGTAGAGCCAACCCGGACGGTCCGAGAGGTCGATCTCGACCGTCTCGTAGCCGAGACCCTTCTCCGCAAGGACGATCCGCGCCCGGGCACAGTAGGGGCAGCGGGCTGCGTCGTAGAGGATCACGCGGCTGAGAGTAGTCGACGCGGCCACAAGTACGGTTGTGTGCCTGGTGGCCCGCAAACGCGGTGCATGCCGTTGTCCTCAGTCGGCCACATACCTATCGGTATGCGGCCTCCCTGCGTCCTAGGCCTGCTTGGTTTGCGAACCACCAGGCACGAACGAACTTATGGCCGCGCCGACTAGCGATGCCCTACCTGGTGAGCGCCGGGCTCCGCGGCCGCGCCTTCGTAGCCGTGGCCGGCGCCGCTCAATCCCATCAGGCCGGCAATCTCCTCGAGCAGCACCAGCGGCGGGCCGACCTCTTCCGGCGACGCAGCGGTACGCGCGACCTGCCGGAACCGGTGCGGATCGGCGCCCGTCAGCCGCGCAACGACGGTCGGGTTCGCACCGAGCGCGATCGCGTCCCCGGGCGGCAGCGGCTTGTAGTACTCCGGGACGGAGAGATACTCGTCGACGACCGAGCCGCGCTCGAAGATGTTGTAACGCACGACCGCGCCCTCTTCGAGGCCGATCGTGACGGCCACGGCGCCGGTGGCGTTCGAGAGCTCGCTGCCGAGCCGACGCAAGGCGCCCGGCTCACGGTCACAGAGCTCGTCGTAGACAGCCGTCCAGCCGTTCACAGGGGCGGCGACGACGCTCCCGGCCGAGCGCCCAAAGCGCGGCACGTACTTCCGAACCGCCTGCTCGACCGCGTTTTCGTCATCGGTCTGGACGTGGACGGAGCCGAAGCTCGGGCCACGGGGCGCATGCTCGGAGCGGGCGAGCAGATGGTCGATCGGCGCGAACAGTCGCAGCGACTCCGGCTGGAAGCCCAGCCGTTCGTACGCGCTGCGCGCGTCCTCGTTCGTCACTTGGACGCCGAGCGTCAGGACCTCCGCGTCCTCACCGTCGCGCAGCCGGATCGCGGCCTCGCGGATCAGCTCGCGCGCGGCTCCCTGCCGCCGGGCCGAAGGGACGACGTAGATGTCGCTCAGGTGGCCGATGCCGGGATGCTCGATCCGCGCCAGCGCGAACCCGACGATTTCGCCCCCGTCGTCTTCAGCCACGAGCGCGACGTTCTGGTCACCGAGGTAATCGTCGAGCTCCCCCAGTTCGTGCTCGATGTCGACCGGGACGCCGGGCGGCGCGGGGATCTCGTTGACGAAGTCGGTGTAGAGCCCGCGCAGGCGCTCGCGGTCGCTGCTGCCGGCATCGCGGATCTTCATACCGGCGGAAACATCCGGTAGCCGACCAGGAGGTAATGGGCGGTCAGGTTCTGGAACGGCTCGAACCGGGCGCCGGCCTCGCGCACCTCGTCGATCGAAAGCTTGCGGCCCCCGAAGTAGAAGGCCGAGACCGCCTTGACCAGGCCGAGATCGCCCGCGGGCCAGGCGCGCGGGCGCGCGAGATGGCGGGCAAGGAACCAGTCGGCCGTCCATTCGCCCAGTCCTCGGATTGCGGTCAGAGTCGCCTTCACCTCGTCGTCGGAAAGGTTACGCAGCGCCTGGAAGTCGACGTCAGTACGAGCGACGCCGAGCACGTACTCGGCCTTGCGGCGCGAGAAGCCCAGCTTGGTCAGCTCATCTTCGCTCGCGCGCGACATCCGCTCACGGGTCGGGAACGCGTAGGCGTGGACGCCGCGGAGGCCGAACCGCTCGACCATCCGGTTGCGGATCGCGAAGGCGGCGAAGAGCGAGACCTGCTGCGCGGTGATTGCGCTGACGAGCGCCTCGTACGGATCGGGCGCGAGCGCCGGCCGGAGCCCGGCGAGCAGAGCCACGAGCCCGCGCAGGACGTCGTCGGCTTCCGCCCAGTCGTAGAAGGGGTCGAGCTCGAAGTCGGCGCCGAGCACGGCGCGGGCGACCGGCTCCGTCTCGTCGTCAAGCGGCTCGACGTCGACTCCGCCCGGGGCGGCCTCGATGCGGAGTTCCCGCGCACCGACCACGCGGTGAACGCCGCCCTCGTACCAGAGGTTCGCGAGATCCGGCCCGAAGGCCCGGAACCGGTCCGTCGAGAGCTCGAAGTCGTAGGGCTCAGGAAGCGGAAGCAGCAAGCGCCCTGCCGACGTCGTAAAAGTCGTCGAACGGCTCGTACGGGACGCCACGCTCGTCGAGGTAGCGCGCAAGGCCGTCACGTGCGAAGACGCGGTCGGCGGCCTCGGCGGCGCAGCGGTCGGAGTAGCCGTCGCCGACGTAGACGACCTCCCCGTTCGCCGGTAAGTCGGCTCGCTTGCACGGCTCGCCACAGGTTCCGCAGGCGTCGCCGTTGCGGAACGTCGCGCGCCAGCCGTCCGGGTGCCATTCGACCTCGTTCGCGCGGACGTCGAGGTCGAGCCGCTCGGCGGTGAGAACAGGCTCGATCAGCTGCCTGAAGTTGCTCGAGACGATCACCGGGCGAAACCGCTCGGCGAACTCGCGGAAACCGGGCCGAAGCTCAGTGTGCTCGAGGAGCCAGGCTTGAACCTGCTCGAGCGGCGCCTTGATCCCCGCAGCGTCGCGGCGGATCTCCTCGTGCAAAGTGATCTCGCCCCGCCTGAGCGCCGCGGACGCATCCAGATAGATCTGCCAGTCGCCGAACTCGGCCATCGCCTCGATCAGCGTGTCCTGGACGGCGGCGGTGCCGTCCCAGTCGACGACGATCACGGCGCCGCCCTCCCGACATAGAGGCCGCGGCCCATCGGGCCCTCGGGGTCGTGCTCGACCTCGACCCCGGCCGCCCGGAACGCCTCCAGGTACTGCTCGATCGTGAACAGGCCGAGCTCATGGTGCTCGGTGAAGCGCTCGATTCCGTCCGGCGTGCCGACGAGATACTCGAAGTCGACGATCGAGACGTTGCCGTCGCGCGCGGCGACGTTCATGCGCGCGATCTTCAGCTCCGGCTTGTCGATGAAGACCGCGCCAACGTGGCCGTCCCGCCAGTCGTCGGGCGAGAGCCACGGCTCCACGACCACGACGCCGCCCGGCTCCAGATGCCGGGCCAAGGCCGCGATCGCGGACCGCAGCCGATCCTCAATCCGCACGTAGCCGACCGAGCTGAACATGCAGACGACGGCGTCGTAGCGCTTGCCGAGGTCGAAGTCGGCCATGTCGCCTTCGTGGAAGACGGCGTTCGGCAAGCGCTGGCGGGCGATGGCGAGCATCTCCGGATCGAGATCGAGCCCCTCGGGCTCGTAGCCGGTCAGGTGCTCGAGATGTGCGCCGGTTCCGCAGGCGACGTCGAGCAATGTCCGGGCGCCCGGCCGGCGCTCCTGGATCAGCCGGTCGAGCTCCGCGGCCTCGCGGGGGTAGTCGCGGATGGACGCGTAGACCGCGTCGTAGAGACGAGCGGAACGGGTGAACACGCGCAGCATCTTGTCAGCCGAACGGACCCGTACTAGATTCGACGGCAACCCTGGAAGGAGGACGGAATGGCCACGGCGACCACTGGGCAGCTCGAGACCACGGCCCTCGAAGGACAGGTTCGGGGGATGCTGATCTCCCCCGACGACCCGGCATACGAGGAGGCCCGGAAGGTCTACAACGCGATGGTCGACAAGCGGCCCGCGCTGATCGTGCGCGCGGTCGACGTCGCCGACGTGATCGCGGTAGTCAACTTCGCACGCGAGACCGGCGCGCCGCTGGCTGTTCGCGGGGGAACGCACAACGTGGCAGGCTTCGGGGTCGTCGACGAGGGCGTCGTGCTCGACCTCTCGCCGATGAAGGGCATCCGCGTCGACCTATCCGAGAAGCTGGTGACCGTCGAGGGTGGCTGCACCTGGGGCGATGTCGACCACGCGACGCACGCGTTCGGGCTCGCGACGCCTGCCGGCGTCATCTCCACGACCGGCATGGGGCTCGCCTTAGGCGGTGGCATCGGCTACCTCGCCCGGCAGTACGGACTCGTGGTCGACAACCTCGTGTCGGCCGACCTCGTGCTCGCCGACGGCTCCTTTGTGACCGCGAACGAGCAGGAGAACGGCGACCTCTTCTGGGCGATTCGCGGCGGCGGCGGCAACTTCGGCGTCGTCACGTCGCTGACCCTCCGGCTCCACCCCGTCGACACGGTCATCTGGGGCCCCATGCTCTGGCCGCTCGAACGCGCAGCCGAGGTGATGCGCGCTTACGACGGCTGGATGAAGGACGCACCGGATCACCTTTACGGGTTCTTCGCCTTTGTGACGGTTCCACCGGGTCCGCCCTTTCCCGAGGAATTTCACCTACAGAAGATGGGCGGGGTCGTCTGGGCCTGTACCGACACGCAAGAGGTGGCGGACGAACTCCTGCAGCCGGCACGCGCGCTCGGCCCGGCCGTCGACCTCGTTGGCCCCGTTCCCTTCCCCGCCGCCCAGAGCGCGTTTGACGCTCTCTACCCGCCCGGCCACCAGCAGTACTGGCGGGCGGACTTCGTCGACGAGTTGAGCGACGAGGCGATCAAGACGCACGTCGAGTATGCGTCGAAGCTGCCGACGCCGCAGGCGAGCATGCACCTCTACCCCATCGACGGGGCGGTGCACCGCGTCGGAAGCGGCGACACGGCCTTCGCCTATCGGAACTCACGCTGGGCCGAGGTGATCCTCGCGGTCGACCCCGATCCGGCGTTGGCAGACCAGCTCAAGCCGTGGGTCGTCGACTACTGGGAGGCGACACACCCGTACTCGGCGGGCGGTGCCTATATCAACTTCATGATGGACGAGGGCCAGGACCGGGTGCAGGCGAGCTACGGAGACAACTACCCACGGCTTGCTGAGATCAAGAGGAAGTACGACCCGGACAACCTGTTCCAGATCAACCAGAACATCAAGCCCGCGGACTGAGCCGCGTTAGAGGTGTGAGGTCAGGCCCGCGCCGGTCGCGTCGCCAAGCGCGTCCGGCGTGGCGCCGTCCTCGGCGTTCTCGTACCACGAGTACGCGTACTTGCCGTCGTCGAGCTCTTTCGCGAACTTGGTCAGCCGGAGCGGGTGGAAGGTGTCACACATCACCGCGAGCTCGTGTGTCTCGCGGACGCCGATCGACTTCTCCGCCAGGCCAGGCTGCGGCCCGTGCGGCAGCCCTGAGGGGTGCAGCGTGATCGAACCGACGTCGACGCCCTTGCGCGAGCCGAAGTTGCCCGAGACGTAGTAGATCATCTCCTCGGACTGCAGGTTCGAGTGGTGGTAGGGGATCGGCACCGCAAGCTCGTCGAAGTCGAGCTTGCGCGGGCAGAACGAGCAGATGACGAAGTTCCGGCCCTGGAAGGTCTGGTGCGAGGGCGGCGGCTGGTGGATCCGGCCGGTGATCGGCTCGAAGTCGTGGATCGAGAACGTCCACGGGTAGAGGTAGCCGTCCCAGCCGACGACGTCGAAGGGGTGGTAGTCGAGCACGTAGGTCTGGTAGCCGCCGCGCACGCGCACCTTGACCGGAAACGCGCCCTTGTCGCGGTGCGTATGCAGCTCAGTAGGCGGGTGGATGTCGCGGTGGTAGTAGGGGGCGCCCTCGAGCAGCTGGCCGTACTGGTTGCGGTAGCGGCGCGGGATCTCGATCAGGCCCGGCGTCTCGAACACCAGGTAGCGCTGCGGCCCCTCGGCCTTGAAGCGGTAAGTCGTCCCGCGCGGGATGACGATGTAGTCCCCGTCCTTGTAGGGAACGTCGCCGAAGTTCGTCTCCACGGTCCCCGAGCCCTCGTGGACGAAGATCACCTCGTCGCCCTCGCCGTTGCGGAAGAAGTAGTCCATCTGCTCGTCAGGGCGGGCCAGCGCGATCTCGACGTCGTCGTTCCACATCAGCAGCCGCCGGCCAGTGATCTCGTCGCCATCGGGCTCGATGTCGTAGGTGTTGAAGAGGCGGTGCGCGTGAGCCTCCGGGATCCATTCCTCGCGCTCGATCTCCTCGAAGTCGCCGAGCGTCATGACGCGGCACGGCGATTGGAGGTGGTAGAGGATCGACTCGTTGCCAACGAATCCCTCAAGACCCATGACCTCCTCGGTCAGCAGGCTGCCGTTGTCCCGAAACTGGATGTGACGCTTGCGCGGAACCTCGCCGAGGCGTTGGTAGAAGGGCATGGCGAAACTCTAGCCCGTTCCTCTCGCGAGGTCGGCAAGCCGCTCGCCGATCGCCGGCGCGAACTTGAAGCCGTGGCCGGAACACGGTGAGCCGATCACGAGCCGGCCGCGGCGCTCGAGGATGAACGTCTCGTCAGGCGTCGTCGTGTAGAGGCACGTCTCGGCTGCTACGGGGTCAGGCTCGGCGAGCCGGTACGTCTCGCGAGTCCAGGTCGCGATCTGGTCGATCAGCCGCGGGTCGGGCTCCCCCTTCTCGTTCGGGTCGACCTCCGGGCCCGCGTGGTGGGCCCCGACCTTCAGGCCGTGGACCGGGTCGGCGAGCGAATACATGTCGTGGGTGTGACTGCCGGGCTTGAACGAGACCAACGACGGAATCGGCCGGCCGTTCTCGGGCCGGAAGTAACAGACCGTTTCGCGGGTGACCTTGACCGGCAGCGGCTCATCGAGCAGCTCGTTCACCCATGAGCCGGCGGTGACGACGACCGCTTCGGCGTCGAGCTCGTCCGGACGAACGCGCATCCCGTAGCGGACGTCGAGGCCCCTGGCGAGTGCGGCCAGTGCCCTGTCTGCGCGGACGATCCCGGCTTCCGGCTGCAGCACACCGAAGGCCCCCTCGGGCACGCGGACGGGGTACCGCCGCTCGGCCTCCGCGGCCTCGATTCGGTGCCATTCGACACCGCAGGCGTCGAGCGTGGCGGCCGTGCTCTCGTCGAGCGTGTGCACGATCTCAAGCAGCCCGTGGAGCTCGAGCAGCGTCTCGCTGCTTTCGGCTTCGAGCTCGCGCCAGAGCCCGAGCGCCTCCTGCGCCAGACGCACGTACTCGGGCTCGGCGTACGCGAGCCGGAAGATCCGCGAACGACCGTGACTCGAGCCGCGGTCGTGGCCGGCGCCGAACTGCTCGTAGACGACGATTTCGTGTCCGCGCTGTCTCAAGGCGCGGCCCGCCGCAAGGCCCATCACCCCCGCTCCGATGACGGCGACCCTCACCCCGTCGGTCGGTCTCCGCTACTCGCTGAGGAGTGAGCTCGTTCGCGCGAGCGAATAGAAGATCGCGTAGCTCGCGAG
>DATFXA010000217.1:0-7572 GCA_035258645.1 Gaiellaceae bacterium | reverse complement strand
GGGCCACGGATGTTCCAGGCGATCCGCTTGAAGCCCTTGTGGCAGTTGTCGAGCTTCAGGTCGCCCAGGGTCTGGCCGTTGCCGTGTGTCTCCACGCAGGCATAGATGACGCCGTTGCGAATCCCGAGTTTGCTGCTCGTCCGGGTCGCCCGGTCGCCGCTTGCGAAGGCGATCGTCGCGCCCGTAAGCATGGCGACGGACACCCCGATCAGAATCGTCTTCATTTCCCCCCTCTTTCTTCGCAGACCGGGCCCACCCCCGGTCTTGCCGAAGGGCAACACTAGCCGACAACGAATCTCTTCGAGCGCGCTAGGCGCGAACCGCGCCCGCGACCTCAGCCGCGAAGCCGGCGGCCTCGGTCGGCGTCGTGCCGACGCGGACGCCGTGCGCTTCGAGCGCCTCTTTCTTGCCCTGCGCGGTGCCGGCCGACCCGGAGATGATCGCCCCGGCGTGCCCCATCGTCTTGCCGGGTGGGGCCGAGGAGCCGGCGATGTAGCCCACGACCGGCTTCGTCATCTCGGCGCCGATGAACTCGGCTGCCTTCTCTTCCTCGTTGCCGCCGATCTCGCCGACCAGCACGACGAGCTCGGTCTCGTCGTCTTCCTCGAACCGGGCGAGCACGTCGATGAACGACGAGCCGACGACCGGATCGCCGCCGATGCCGACGATCGTCGAGTTCCCGAGCCCGAGCTGGGTCAGCTCGTGGCCGATTTGGTACGTCAGGGTGCCGGAGCGCGAAACGAGCCCGATCGCCCCTTCACGAAAGATCTCGGCCGGAATGATCCCGACATTCGCCTTGCCGGGCGAGAGCGCGCCGGGGCAGTTGGGCCCGAGCATCGTGATCCCGCGGGGCCCGATGTAGTTGTAGATCCGCAGCATCTCGTGCGCCGGCAGGCCCTCCGCGATGCAGATCACGGTCTCGATCCCCGCGTCGACCCCTTCGTAGATCGCATCGGCCGCGAACCGAGCGGGGACGAACACCATCGAGGTGTTGGCGCCGGTCGCTTCCACGGCCCCGGCGACGGTGTCGAAGATCGGGATTCCTTCGAGATCCTGGCCGCCCTTGCCCGGGGTCACGCCCGCGACGACGTTCGTCCCATAGGCGCGGTTCCGGAGCGTGTGGAAGGAGCCCTCGCGTCCGGTCGCGCCCTGGACGACGAGCTTCGTGTCGTTGTCGACGATGATCGCCATCAGCGTTCGGGCTTCCTCGCCTTGAGGAGGATCTTCGTGTCTGTGTAACTCCCTTGCTCGTCGATCCGGTCGCCGAGCAGCTCCTTCGTGCGTTCGCGCTCCGGTCCGACACAGCCGGTTCGTTCGCACCACGCATCGAAGTCGCGCCGCTTCTCCTCGAGTACGACCTCTTCGACGTGGAGGCCCGCGTCCTCGAGGAACGAGCGCCACTCTCTCTCGGAGTATGACCGGACATGGGTCGGGTCGTGCAAGCGCTCGGCCTCCTCGACCTGCTCGTTGGCGTAGAGCGTGTCTTCCACGACCACGACGTGGCGCGCGACCCGCGCCATCTCCCCAACCGCCACGCGGATGTCCGAGAAGTGGTGCGGCGCGATCCTCGTCACGACCGTGTCGAAGCTCGCGTCGGCAAAGGGGATGTGCTCGGCGGACGCGAGCACGTCGGCGCGCATGCCTGGAGCCGGATCGAGCGTCGTCACGTCGAAGCCCTCCTCGCGTAGACGCCGCGCGACGTGCCCGCCTCCGGCGGCCACGTCGAGGGCGGTCCCGCCCTCCGCCCAGGACGTGAGCAGATCAAGGTCGTGGCCCTCCCGGTGCGTGTGACTTTCGACATACGCCTGCGCACGCTCGCTCCAGGGGTCGGTCATTTCGCCAGCTCCACGGCCCGCTCGGCGCCCTCCAGCATCGTCGGCTCGACGTGCAGGTTCCCCGGGCCGGCTTCGGCCAGGATCCGGCGGCCCTCCTCGGCATTGGTGCCGTCGAGGCGGACGACGATCGGGTGCGGGATGCTCATCTGCTCGAGCGCTGTGAGGATGCCCCGGGCCACCTCGTCCGTGCGGGTGATCCCACCGAAGATGTTGAAGAAGATCGAGCGCACCTGCGGGTCGGCGCTGATCACCTCGAGCGCATCGACAACCCCCTGCGCGTCCCCGCCGCCGCCGAGATCGCAGAAGTTCGCCGGGCGGCCGCCGGCCAGCGTGATCACGTCGAGGGTCGACATGACAAGGCCTGCGCCGTTGCCGAGAATGCCGACCTCCCCGTCGAGCTTCACGTAGGTGACCCCCTTCTCGCGGGCGGCGCGCTCCTCCGGCGGGACCGACTCCGGGTCGCGCAACTCAGCGATGTCCGGGTGCTTGTAGAGCGCGTTGTCGTCGACCGTGAACTTCGAGTCGAGCGCGCGCACCTCGCCTTCTGGCGTCACGATCAACGGGTTGATCTCACAGAGCATGGCGTCGGTCCCGATGAAGCACGCGTAGAGCTTCCCGATGATGTCGAGCAGCTGCTTTTGCTCATTCGGGTCGTCGACCCCGGCGCCGTAGATCAGCCGTCGCGCCTGATACGGCTGGTAGCCCTCCAGGGGATCGACGTGGAGCCGCGCCAGCTTCTGGGGCGTGTCCGCGGCGACCTGCTCGATCTCGATCCCGCCCTGGGTCGTCAGCATCAGGAGCACTTTCTTCTCCCCGCGGTCGAACGTGACCGAGAGGTAGTACTCCTTGGCGATCTCCGACGCGGACTCGATCCAGAGCTTCCGGACGATGTGGCCGTTGATGTCGAGCCCGAGAATCTCCTCGGCCTTCTGCTCGGCATCGTCGGGACCGTCGGCGAGCTTGACCCCGCCGGCCTTGCCGCGCCCGCCCGTCAGCACCTGGGCCTTGACGACGACCTGTCCACCGAGCTCCTCCGCCGCGACGCGAGCCTCCGAGGCAGTCAGCGCGAGCTGCCCTGCAGACGTCGGGATCCCGAAGCGCCGAAAGAGCTCCTTGCCCTGGTACTCGTAGAGATCCACCGGCGCCGGACTCTAGCCGCCGCAGGTCCGCCCGAGCGCAGATCGGCCGACGAACCCCGGCCTTTGTCGGGGGAATAGCCACCCTTTCGGGGCTGTTCGCGATCCGGCTTGCGTGCTACTTTCCGCGCGCCAAAGTCATCCGAGGAGGGTTTTTGATGAATCGCCGCACGCTCGTCGGCCTCGCCGGCGCGATCATGATCTTCGCCTTCGCGGGCGGATCTGCGACGGCTGGACGCGACGGCAAACTGCCCGCGCCGCTCCCGGCGCACGGGCAGAAGGACGTGTGCACCCACGCCGTGCTAGGGCTCGCCGGTTGCGACGCTCACGTCGTCACCGCCGACGGCGGCGTGGCGCCGCTCGCGACGACCTCGTACCAGTTCGGCTACACGCCCCAGAACCTCGCGAGCGCCTACAAGTGGTCCGATCCGACCGGCGGGACCTGGTCGTGGAACGGTCAGACCATCGCGATCGTCGACGCCTACGACAACCCGAACGTCGCCGACGACCTCGGCGTTTACCGCAGCCAGTTCGGGCTGCCGCCTTGCACGACGGCGAGCGGGTGCTTCAGGAAGGTCAACCAGCGCGGGGGCACGACGCCTCCCGCCGGGAACGTCGGCTGGGGTCAGGAGATCGCTCTCGACGTCGAGATGGTCTCCGCGGTCTGCCCCGGTTGCAAGATCCTGCTCGTAGAGGCGGACTCGAACAGCTTCCTCGATCTCGGCGCCGCCGTGAACCAGGCCTACAACCTCGGCGCCAACGCGATCAGCAACAGCTACGGCGGCAATGAGTTCTTCGGCGAGACGAGCTACGCGAGCTCCTACAACCACGTCGGCGTGGCCATCACGGCCAGTTCCGGCGACGGTGGCTACGGCGTCGAGGTCCCGGCCGCGTACAACACGGTGGTCGCTGTGGGCGGAACGAACCTGAAAGCGGATACAAGCGCGCGCGGTTGGACGGAGACCGCCTGGAGCGGGGCCGGGAGCGGCTGCAGCTCCCAGATCTCCAAGCCGAGCTGGCAGAAAGACGCCGGCTGCTCACACCGGACCGTCGCCGACGTCTCGGCGGTCGCCGACCCGAACACAGGCGTTGCCGTCTACGACAGCTACGGCTCGACCGGTGGTGCGAACTGGTACGTCTTCGGCGGCACCAGCGTCGCGTCGCCGATCGTCGCCTCTGTTTACGGGCTGGCCAAAAACGCCGGCTCGACGAACTATCCGGTCTCCTTGGCCTACGCATCGCCCAGCTCGCTCTTCGACGTGACGAGCGGCTCGAACGGCAACTGCACGAAGCGGAAGCCTCGTGGCGGCAGCGCCGGTTCGCCCTACCTCTGCACCGCCGGCCCGGGCTACGACGGCCCGACAGGGCTCGGCACGCCGAACGGCACCGGCGGCTTCTAGCTCGAGCGCGAACCGCCCGCGCGCCTGCTCGGCGGCGCGCGGGCGGTTTCGGCTCAGTCCTCGTCCTGCTCGATCACGCAGACGACCTGCCCGGTCGTGACGGGCTGCCCGGGCTGAACCGAGAGCTCGCTGACAACCCCGTCCCGGTGGGCGGTGATCTCGTTCTCCATCTTCATCGCTTCGACGATGCAGATCACCTGGCCGGCCTGAACCTCGTCTCCGTCGGCGACCTCGACCGCGAGCACCGTCCCTTGCATCGGGGTCACGACGGCGTCCTTCGCGGCGCCGTGGTGGGCCCCGCGGCCCGTTCGCTCTCGGCGACGGCGGGCCAACTCTGCAAACGGCGGCTCGGGAATGAGGGCGGTTACTTCGTAAAGACGGCCGTCGAGCTCGACGCTCGAGACTCGCTCCCGGACCCTTCCGTCCGGTGATCCAGCTACGGTTGTTTTCTGATGAGACAACTGCTCAGCCTCGTGGGCAAGCTCCTTGGACTCGACCACGCCGTGGCATGTTTGCCCGGCGACAAAGCACGGGTGCTCGAGCAGCGCGCGGTGGAAGCCGAGCAGTGTCGTGAGGCCCTCGACGTCGTACTCGTCCAGCGCGCGCAGCATCCGCCGCCGCGCGTGCTCACGGTCGACACCGTGGACGACAAGCTTGGCGATCAGCGGGTCGTAGAGGCCGACGACCTCGCTCCCAAGCGTCACACCCGAGTCGACCCTGACACCCGGCCCCGCCGGCTCCCGGTAGCTCGTGATCCGCCCAGGGCTCGGTAGAAAGCCGTTCGACGGATCCTCGGCGTTGATCCGGCACTCGATTGCATGCCCGTTCAGCCGAACGTCGTCCTGGCTCAGCGATAGCGGCTCACCGGCCGCGATGAGAACCTGCTCGCGCACGAGGTCAAGACCGGTGACGAGCTCGGTGACGGTGTGCTCGACCTGGATCCGCGTGTTCATCTCCAGGAAGAAGTAGTTGCCATCGCGATCGAGCAGCCCCTCGATCGTGCCGGCGCTGCGATAACCGACCGCCCGCGCAGCGTCGATGCCGATGCGGCCGATCCGATCACGCAGCTCGTCGCCGACTGCCGGCGAGGGCGTCTCCTCGACGAGCTTCTGGTGCCGACGCTGGATCGTGCAGTCGCGCTCCCCCAGGTGGATGACGTTCCCGTGCCCATCGGCGAGGATCTGGACCTCGACGTGCCGTGGATCCTCCAGGTAGCGCTCGACGTAGACCTCTGGGTCGGAGAAGTACGCCTCGCCCTCGCGGCGCGCGGATTCGAAGGCGCGCTCGGCCTCGTCCGGTCCTGACACGATCTTGAGGCCCTTGCCGCCCCCGCCGGCCGAGGCCTTGATCGCGATCGGCCAGCCGAGCTCGTCGCCGCGACGGAGGACGTCCTCGGCCGACTCGACCGGCGCCGTGGTGCCAGGCACGATAGGAACGCCCGCCGAGCGCATCGTCTCCCTGGCGGCGGTCTTCGAGCCCATAACGTCGATCGCCTCGGGAGGCGGCCCGATCCAGACGAGCCCGGCGCCCTCGCATGCGCGAGCGAAGTCAGCGTTCTCGGCGAGGAAGCCGTATCCGGGGTGAACTGCCTCGGCCCCCGATCGCCTCGAGGTGTCTAGTAGCCGCTCCTGGTCGAGGTAGCTCTCGGCCGCCGGCCCAGGCCCGATCAGGTACGCCTCGTCGGCCGCGCCGACGTGCAGCGCGCCGCGGTCGGCCTCCGAATAAACGGCCACTGCTCCGATTCCGAGCTCGCGCAGGGTGCGGAAGATGCGGATCGCGATCTCACCACGATTGGCGACGAGGACTTTCGAGAAAACGGCCATGGGCGAGGCCTATTCTCGCCGCGCGAGGCACCCGACGGTGCGAGCGCCCTGCGGCGCTACTTTGGTCCGGCGCGCAGCAGCGGCTCGTCGCTCTCGCCGTCGAGATTCTCAGCGATCCCCTCGGCCCGCCAGCGGCTCCGGTACCCGGGCGGCGGCTGATCCGAGCGCAGTAGTCGCTCGAGCGCGAGCTCGAGCGCTTCGCGCGCCTCGGGATCGGGGTCCGGCCGTGTGACGAAGTCCACCTGAAAAGCCTAAAGGCGCATCAACCAGCGGACGATAGGAACCGCGGATGAGCCGCATCCTTGCGATCACCGCAGTCTTCGTCGTGCTCGCCGCGCCTGCCGGCGCGCAGAGCGCGGGGAAGGCACAGCCTGTCTCCTGGGCGCAGCCTCAGATCAAGCTCGTCGTCTCTCACGGCCTGATGGCGAGCAGCGTCCAGACGTTTCGCCCCAACGACACGCTCACGCGTGGAGCGCTGACGACGCTTGTCGGAGGCCTCACCTCGGAGCGGCCGCCGGTGACGGACGCCTCAACCTCGACCGCTCCCGTGACGATCGCACAGCTCGACTCGACGCTCGTCCGCGGGCTCGGCCTGAGTGGAGCAGCCGCCGAGTTTGCTGCCGTCGCCCAAAGCGCAGGCCTGAGGCCGCCGAGCCGCTTCGGCACAGAAGTCGTCGCGCGCCTGCTCGGGCTGCGGACGAACCATCCGGCCCAGCTCGACTCGCTCGAGCTGCTCCCGAGCCAGCCCGCAACGCGGGCTGAAGCCGCCTTCTCTGCCGCTCAGATCCTCAACTTCCGTGGCTGGGAAATCGAGCAGGTGCAGGAGCTCGCCGACACCTTCGCGCTGCCCGTTCTCACCGCCTGGCAGACCCGGATCCTCCAGACGGCGGTGCGCTTCATCGGCTACCCCTACGTCTGGGGCGGCACGAGCGAGAAGAGCGAAGCGCCATTCGGGGTCAAGGCTCCGGGCGGCTTCGACTGCTCGGGGTTTGTATGGCGCGTCTACAAGCTGCAGGCCTACCCCTCCGGGTCTGCCCTCTCCACAACCCTCGAGGGCAGGACGACGTTTGCGATGAGCGGCGAGGTCCCGGCGGCAAAGCGGATCACGTTCGCGAAGCTGAAGCCGGGCGACGTCCTCTTCTGGGGCGCCGCCGGCCCTCGGTCGAAGCCGGCCCAGGTCGACCACACGGGGATCTACCTCGGCAGCGGGTGGTTCATCCACTCGTCCGGCTATGGGGTCGCGCTCGCACAGCTCTCGGGCTGGTACAAGCAACGCTTCGCCTGGGCGCGCCGGCCTCTCGCCGAAGCCGGCCTCGGCAGCTGAAAGACGACGCCTGCGACCGATCCCCCGTCCGGGTGATGGCCCGGGCCGCCGCGA
>DATFXA010000216.1:0-7884 GCA_035258645.1 Gaiellaceae bacterium | reverse complement strand
CGCCAGCAGCTGAAGGCGATTCAGGACGAGCTCGGCGAGGGCGACGCCGAGCAGGCCGAGGTGAACGAGCTGCGGGAGCGCCTGGCCGAGCTCGACCTGCCGGAAGAGGTGCAAAAGGCGGTCGACCGCGAGCTCGCCCGGCTCGAGAAGCTTCCCTCCGCGTCGGCCGAGTACGGGGTCATCCGCACGTACCTCGACTGGATCGCGACCCTGCCGTGGAACAAGACGACGCAGGACAACCTCGACCTGGAGCGCGCGCGCGAGATCCTCGACGAGGACCACTACGACCTCGAAAAGGTGAAGGAGCGGATCATCGAGCACCTGGCCGTGTCGAAGCTCCGCCAGGACGCCGCGGGGCAAATCCTCTGCTTCGTCGGCCCGCCCGGCGTCGGCAAGACCTCGCTGGGCCAGTCGATCGCGCGGACGCTCGAGCGGAAGTTCGTGCGCATCTCCGTCGGGGGCGTACGCGACGAGGCCGAGATCCGCGGCCACCGCCGCACCTACATCGGCGCGATGCCGGGCACGATCATCCGCGCGATCCGCGACGCCGAGTCGAGCAACCCGGTGATGCTGATCGACGAGATCGACAAGATGGGCGCCGACTTCCGCGGCGATCCCGCCAGTGCGATGCTCGAGGTGCTCGATCCCGAGCAGAACAAGGGCTTCCGGGACCACTACCTCGACCTCCCCTACGACCTCTCGAAGGTGCTGTTCATCTGCACGGCCAACCAGCTGGAGACGATCCCGGCGCCGCTGCTCGACCGAATGGACGTGATCCAACTCTCGGGCTACACGGACGAGGAGAAGTTCGGCATCGCCCGCAAGTACCTGGTGCCGAAGGAGCTCGCGGCGCACGGGCTCGACCCCAAGCAGGTCTCGATCTCCGACAACGCGTTGAAGCTGGTCGCCCGCGAGTACACGCGTGAGGCCGGCGTCCGCAACCTCGAGCGCCGGATCGCCGATCTCTGCCGCAAGGCCGCGCGGGAGGTCGCAGAGGGCAAGACGACCAAGATCCGCGTCGACGAGAAGCGCGTTCGCAAGTGGCTTGGGCCGCGGCGCTTCTCCAGCGAAGTCCGGAAGCGCACATCAGACCCCGGGGTCGCAACGGGCCTTGCGGTGACGGCGGTCGGGGGCGACATCCTCTTCATCGAGGCCACGGCCTATCCCGGCAAGGGGCGCCTGACCGTGACCGGCCAGCTCGGCGACGTGATGCAGGAGTCCGCCACCGCGGCGCACTCGTGGGTGCGGTCGCACGCCGTCGACCTCGGGCTCGATCCGACCTGGTTCGAGAACCACGACGTCCACCTGCACATTCCCGCCGGCGCGGTCCCGAAGGACGGACCGTCCGCGGGCATCACAATGGCGACGGCGATCGTCTCGCTCGTCCGCGGACTGCCTGTCTCAGACGAGGTCGCAATGACGGGAGAGATCACGCTGACTGGCCAGGTGCTGCCGATCGGCGGCGTTCGCGAGAAGGTGCTGGCGGCCCAGCGCGCCGGGATCGGACGGGTGATCATCCCGCACGAGAACGAGCCGGACCTCGAGGAGCTGCCCAAGGAAACCCGCCAGGAGCTGGGGTTCGTGCTCGCCGACACGCTCGACGACGTGCTCTCGGCGGCCTTCGACGGCGTGCCCGTCGCCCCGCGCGCGGCACCGGTCGCAGCCGAACGCCAAGCGGCCGCACCCGTTTAGCGGTTAGTTTCTGCGGGGTAGAGAATTGCGAAACGAATGAAAGGAACACCGGAATGGTGAAGACAAAGGACCGCGTCCAGGACGTCAGGCCGTACGTCGAGCGCGCGATCAGGGACGAGGAGTTCCGAGAGAACCTCAAGAACGCGTTCATCGCCGCCCGAGGCGTCTACGACGAGCTGATGGGGCCACGTGGCGTCAGCGCAAAGGCCACCCGTGTCGCCGTCGACAAGGACCTACGCGACAACCTGCGTGCGGCGATCGACGAGCTTCGCAACGCAGCCGATCGGATCCAGCATGGACCGAGCCACAAGGGCCGCAACCTGCTCCTGGTGGCGGGGATCGCAGCCGGCATCCTCCTCTTCAACCCGGTCACAGGCTCCGACGCGCGGAACTGGCTGAAGGAAGCCGTCTTCGGCGAAGACGACGAGTTCGGCTACCAGGGGAACTCGAGCTCGTAACCGTAGCTTTGTGATCTAGATCACTAGGGTTGCTGACCGAGCGGCGCGGTCACCGCCGCAAGCCGGCCGCCTTCCGTGGCGGTCAGCGGCGTGAAGAAGGCGCGCCTGAGCGAGGCGGGGTCGAGGCCGTTTGCCTGGGAGATGTCGTTCGCCTGGAGCAGGATCGCCCCCGGCTTGGGGGCAACCCCGGCGATGCCGCCGAGATAGCCGGCCACCTGCGCCAGGTACAGATCCTTCTGGTGTTGCCAGGCCCGCAGATACGGGGTCGGGTCGACGGCCCCGTCGTAGCCGAGCGAGAGGTAGGCGACCGGATGAATCTCGAAGTGAAGGTGGTAGGGCGTTCCCTCGGCGTCGCCCGTGTTGCCGACGAAGCCGATCACCTCGCCGGCCTTCACCCGGGTGCCGTTCTTGGCGGCAGGGGAGTACGCCGAGAGGTGCGCGAAGTAGAACTCGTTCCCCTGGCCGTCCCGTAGCCAGAGGCGGTTGCCGCCCACGTCGTTCCAGCCGACCGAGAAGACCGTGCCGTCCGCGCAGGCAAGCACTGGAGCTCCGAGCGACGCGAAGATGTCGTCGCCGTGGTGCCAGTCCCCTGGCACGTCCCCGCGGAAGGCGCCGAACGTGTCCACGAAGTTGTGCGGCCCGTAGACCGGAAAGACGTAGCCGCCTGCAGTCAGCTGAGGCTGAAGCCCAAACGGGATGTGGAACGCTGGGCCGAGGTTTTGCGGCTGCGTGCCGGTCTTCGCCGGAGTTTTCGTCCTCGCCTTCTTCTTGGCGGTCGCCTTGCCCGGCGCCGTTGGGAGCACCGGCTGGGGAGTGCCCGCCTGGGCCCAGGACTCGGCGTAGCCGACGAGGATCTCGCTTCCCGCAACCAGACCGCCGTGGTCGGCGGTCAGGTGGATGTCGAGGCCGGTGACGTAGCCGCGATAGCTCTGTGTCTTGCCGGCCGGTGAGCGCACCTCGGCCTGCTCCAGCGTGATCGCGTAGCCCCAGTCGCCCAGCGTGACGCGGCCGTTGGCGCCTGCGGCCTGGGCGGCGCCGTTGACCGTCAACCCGGTGACCGCGGCGCCCGCGAGGCTTCCGGTCGCCGTCTGTGCGCTCGTCGAAGCGTTGGCGTGGCCGGTGACATTCGACGCCGTGACCTCACCGCCGAAGAGCGACAACGAACTGACCGAGCTCGAGGCGATCGACCGAGCGTTCGTCCCGACATTCGTCGTGGCGGAGACGGAGATGGGGCCGGTCGTCAGGACCGAGCCGTCGCTCGGGTAGGAGAACCCCGAGGCGAAACCGACCGCGCTAGGCGGCGCCGAGACGGAGGTCGAGGCCCCCCCGGCTGCGTTTGGAACGACCACCTTGATCCCATACGCGCTCGCCGTCGCACCGGCCGGGGAGCCATGTGAGGTGGCCCCCGCAGAGCCGGCGAGCAGCAAGACAGACGCAAGCGCCAGAAGAGGCGGAAGCCGCATCTCTACGAGCCATTATGGCCAAGCCCGCGAACTGCGTCAGCGTCAGCTCTGGTCGAGCTGCCGCCGGGCGAACGCGAGGAACCGCTCTCGGGCGGCGTCGTCCGGTCCGAGTGCGGCGTCTTTCGGGACATCGTTTGCGACCTCTTCGGCCACCGCCCTGACCTCGTCGACCACGCGCTCCTCGACCTCGGGGTGGCTGAGCAGCGCGTCGATCCACGTCCCGCTGCCGTTGTGCGGCTCGATGTCGTTTTCGACCAACAGCTCCCCCAGGACGACGCCGACTCGGATGTAGGCGAACGTCCTGAACGCCAGCAGCCGCTGCGGTGTGTCGATGAGCGCTCCGATGTCGGCGTGCTCCGCCTGAATCCGCTCGACGATGGAGCCGATCGGCTCGTCGACCAGCGGGATCCAGACTTCCTCAGACTGCGTCACGCCTTGAAGAATAGGCAGGCTTTGGGCGGAGAGCACGCCAGGCGAGCGTGGCCGCGACCACGAGCATGAAGACGGCAAAGAGCCGGCGCAGGACGTCTTCCGGCAACGCTTTGGCAAGCTCGGCGCCGCCAACGACGCCGGCAATCGAGCCGAGCCCGAGGAGCAAGCCTGCTCGGCCGTCGACGTTCCCGTAGCGCCGCTGCCGCCAGGCGCCTGCAAGCACGGCCGGCAAGATGGCGAGCAGCGAGGTCGCTTCCGCGTGTATCTGCGTCAGGCCGAGCACGAGCACCAGCGTCGGCACGAACAGAATCCCGCCGCCGACCCCGAACAGGCCCGCAAGGATGCCCCCGAGCAGGCCGAGCGCCGCCGCGAGCAGCTCCATCATCAGACCAGCAGGCGGATTCCGACCGCCGTCAAGAAGAGCGAGAAGCCGATTGTCAGCGTCCGCGTCGGCAGCCGCTGTTGGAGCGCTACGCCCAGCACAGCGCCGAGGGCGGCGGGCAGGCCGATCAGCGCGGCCGAGCCGACCTTGACGTCCCCATGGAGGCCGTAGACGAGGGCGCCGGCTCCGGCGGTGATCCCGATCGCCGCGAGGGAGGTTCCCGTCGCTCGGCGGCCGTCAAAGCCGGCAACAGTGACAAGCAACGGGACGATCACGATCCCGCCGCCGACGCCGAAGAGCGCGCTGAAGACACCGGCGGCGAGGCCGATCGCGAGCAGGCGGGCCACTGGTCCGTATCGTATGGCCGTGGGTTCAGAGACCTTGCTCGCAGCGCTGGTCGAGAGCCCATCGGAGGCGGCGATCATGCTCGACGTCGACGGCACTCTCGCCCCGATCGTGGCGCGGCCGGAGCTCGCGCGCGTCCCGGACGAGACGCGGGGGGAGCTCAGGCGGCTCGTGGGGCGCTACGCACTCGTCGCCTGCATCAGCGGCCGGACGGCAGAGGACGCCCGCAAGGTTGTCGGCGTCGACGGCCCCGTCTACGTGGGCGTGCACGGCCTCGAGCTTGCTCCCGAAGCCGAGCGCTGGCGCGGCCCTTTGCACGAGTTCGCTGAAAGCGTCGACTGGCCGATCGAGGACAAGGGCCTGGCCGTCGTCTTCCACTACCGGGAGGCCGACGACGAAGAGGCGGCGCTGACAGCGCTGCGGGGCGTCGCCGCGAGGGCCGAGGCGCTGGGACTGCAGGCGCAGTTCGGACGCAAGGTGCTCGAGGTGCGCCCACCCGTCGAGGCCGATAAGGGTACGGCCGTGCGCACCCTGCTCGCCGAGCGCGGGCTGCGACGGGCGCTCTACGCCGGCGACGACACGACCGATCTCGACGCCTTCCGCGGGCTCGACGGGCTCGACGTCTCCGTGCGGGTGGCTATCGCTTCCCCGGAAGGCCCGCCGGAGTTGCGCGAGGCTGCGGACATCGTGGTCGGGAGCACAGTGGAGCTCGCCGAGCTGCTGCGCGGTCTCTAGACCCGTAGGCGCTCGCGGAGAGCCCGCGTCTGCCGGCGGGCGACGTCGAGCTCAGTCTGCTGCTGGTCGTCCAGCACGAGCCGCAGCCGATCGGGGCCTCCGCGCCGGACCGACGCCACCTTTCCGAGGTTGACGAGGTGGCTGCGGTGGATCCGGGTGAAGCGAGCGGCCGGGAGCGTTTCGCCCAGCTCGCGCAGTGATGACGTGGAGAGATAGGCGCGGTCGTAGGTGTGCACGCGGCTGTAGTCGCCGTCTGCCTCGACCCAGTAGACGGCGTCGTAGTCGAGCAAGGTCTTCGATCCGCCTGCGCTGACGACGGGGATTTTCTCGACGGGTTGTGGCGCCTCGCGGCGCGCGTGCGACAGGCGCTCGACCACGCGGGCCAACCGCTCAGGCTCTACGGGCTTGACCAGGTAGTCGAAGGCCTCGACGGCGAATGCGTCGACCGCATAGCGGTCGTGCGCGGTGACGAAGACCACCGCCGGCCGCTCGCTGCGGTCGAGCACGAGCCGGGCGACCTCGAGACCTGTCATTCCGGGCAGCTCGATGTCCAGAAAGACGACGTCGTAGCGGACGCTCGCGGCGAGGTCGAGCGCATCAGCGGCGGTAGCAGCCTCGCCGACGATCTCGACCTCGGGATGCGCGGAAAGCAGGTATTGCAGCTCGCCGCGAGCCGGCTCTTCGTCGTCGACGATCAGTGCGCGAATACTCATCGATTTGCCTCCCGCGCTACCTGCCGAAGCGAATCCACAAACCGGGTTTGGACGGCCGCAGCGGCAAAACCGCTACGGCCTCCAGATCGGCATCGCAAGCGACGCCTCATCCGGCCGGAACGTCGAGCCGAACGACGGTGCCGAAGCCGCCGGACTTCAGGCGTACGCCCTCGCCGTAGAAGGCAGTCAGGCGCTGGTGGACGTTCGCGAGGCCGAGGCCGGCGCCGTCGCCCTCGCCGACCCCCGGCTCGAGCACGCGGTCGAGCGCCTCGCGGGCGATGCCGAGGCCGTTGTCCCGGACGGTCACGCGCAGGCGCCCGCGGCGGACCCGGGCGCGGACGATCAGCTTCAGCGGACGGTCGGTCTTGCCGTGCTTGATCGCGTTCTCGACGAGCGGCTGGACGAGGAACGGTGGCAGCTTGACCACGAGCGCGTCGGGCCTGGCGTCGATCTCGACCTCGAGCTGCGGCCCGAAACGCGCTTGCTCGAGCGCGAGGTAGCTCTGGACGTGCCTGAGCTCCTCGGCCAGCGTGATGAACTCGCCGGGGCGGGTGAGCGTCCAGCGGCAGTAGTCGGCGAAAGCCAGGATCAGCTCGCGCGCGCGGCCAGGATCGGTGCGGATGAAGCTCGCGATCGTGTTCAGGCAGTTGAAGAGGAAGTGCGGCTCGATCTCCGCCTGCAGCGCTTTCAGCTCTGCCGACGCAGCCGCGCGGGCGGAGCCGGCGAGCTCGGAGAGCTGGAGCTGGGCGGAGAGCTGGTCGCCGAGCGAGGTGAGCAGGTCGACGTCGTCGTCCGCGAGCGGCGCGCCGTCGGTCGCGTAGGCGACGAGGGCGCCGACCGGGCCGTCGCTCAGCCGCAGCGGCACGATCGCCGCGGCGCCGAGCGGGCATGCGCGGTGCCCACAGGCGACCCGGAGCGCGAGCGGGGCGATGCGGGTTTCGTCGGCCGCGAGCGCTTCGAAGACGGGGCGGATCGGCGTGTCTCCCGCTTGGTGGTGGTCGGCCCCGGCACCGACGAAGGCGAGGACGTTGCTGGTGTCGGTAACCGCGACGGCCCCGTAGCCGAGCTTCTCGAAGACCTCGTACGCAAGGGTGCGCGCGCCGGAGTCGGAGAGGCCGGCTCGCAGCTCCGGCAAGGTCGCAGCGAGCAGCTCGAGCGTGGGAGCCTCGCGGCGCAAGCGGCGGACGCGGGGCATGGTTTTCTGACCGTACCAACCTACGGTTCCCAGTCGCAGGGCTGGGTACGGTCACCAACATGACCCATGTCGACGAGTCCGTCCTGGCTCCGCTTCGGGAGCGCTACGGCGAGCCTGTACGGCTCGAGTGGGAGGGCGAGATCTCCAAGCGCGAGCACTCGCTGGCGACCTATAACCCGCGGCGCTCGCATGACGTGACGCTGTTCATCCTCAACGGCGAGCGGCTGGCCCTGATCCGCAAGCACGGCTTTGAGCCGGGGATCTGGCGGCCACCAGGCGGAGGCGTCAAACCCGGCGAGGACTTCGTCTCCGGCGTCCAGCGGGAAGCGCTGGAAGAGACCGGCCTGCGGATCGAGCTGCAGCGTTACCTCGTCGACGCAACCGCCTTGTTCGTCTACGTGCCGCATGATGTTCCGTGGCGGACGCACGTCTTCCTCGCGACGACCGATGACGCGGCGCTGGCCCCGCG
>DATFXA010000215.1:0-2987 GCA_035258645.1 Gaiellaceae bacterium | reverse complement strand
GCGCGGGCGCTGGCCGGGGGGCAGACCCTGATCAACGTGATGAAGGCGCGGATTGCGGCACCGGAGCTCCTCGTCGACCTCAACGCGATCCCGGAGCTCCGTGGGATCCAGGAGACCGACGACGGGCTCGAGCTCGGTGCGATGGCCACCTGTACGCAGCTCGCGCGACACGAGGCAGTTCACCGCGAGCGGCCGATCCTTGCGAAGGTCGCCGCCCAGATCGCCGACGTTCAGGTGCGGAACCGCGGCACCGTCGGCGGGAACGTCTGCTCGAATGACCCGACGAACCACCTGCCGCCCGTGCTCGTCGCGGTCGGCGCGACGATGTCGATCGCCGGCGCGTCGGGCATCCGGCTCGTTCCGGCCGAGGAGTTCTTCGTCGGCGTCTACCTGACGGCGGTCGGCCCCGGCGAGTTGCTGACCGGGATCTCGGTCCCGCGCCGCCAAGGCGGCGACGGCTTCGCCTCGGTGACCATCGGCGCCGACGGGACCTGCATTGCCAATGCGGCGGCGACCGTCAACGGAAGCACGCGCATCGTGCTTGGCTGCGTCGCGGCGAAGCCCGTGCTCCTCGAGGCGCCGTCCGCGGACGAGCCGGCCGTCCGGGCGGTCGTGGACGACGCGACGCTCGATCCGCCCTCTGACGTCCACGCCCCGGCCGCATACCGGCGGCAACTCGCGGCCGTCCTCGCGGTGCGAGCCGCCCGGCAGGCGACCAGAGAAGCCGCGTGAGCACGCTACGCGTCCGGGTTGGCTGGAGGACTCTGGTCGGAATTCATCTCCCAGTCCAACGAACCGCTGACGAGGTGGCCCAATGAGCGACTCGGTCGCACAGACGACGATCAGCGTCGAGGTGAACGGCACGACCTACGAGCGAGAGGTCGAGGCCCGGCGCCTGCTCGTCCACTTTCTCCGCGACGACCTTGACCTCACCGGCACGCACGTCGGCTGCGATACCGGCAACTGCGGCGCCTGCTCGGTGATCGTCGACGGGACGCTTCTGAAGAGCTGCATGATGCTGGCGATCCAGGCCGACGGCGCCTCGATTCAGACGGTCGAGAGCCTCGGCGCCAACGGCGAGCTCACCCCGTTGCAGCACGCCTTCGGAGAGCATCACGCGCTGCAGTGCGGCTACTGCACGCCGGGAATGCTGATGAGCGCGAAGGCGCTGCTGGATGAGAATCCCGAGCCGACCGAGGCAGAGATCCGGAGGGCGATCCAGGGCAACATCTGCCGCTGTACGGGCTACGTCAACATCGTCGAAGCGATCTCGGCGGCGGCGGAGGCGGGCCGATGACCGAGACAGCCGGCCCCACCGGTGCGCTCGTCGTCGAGGAGCAGGAGACCAAGCCAGGGTTCATCGGCACGAGCGTGCCGCGCAAGGAAGACCGGCGTCTCGTCGAGGGTGAGGGCGTCTTCTTCGACGACGTCAAGCGGCACGGGATGGGCTTCGTCCACTTCGTCCGCTCGCCGTACGCGCACGCGAAGATCGTCTCGATCGACGTTTCGCCCGCGCTCGAGCTCAGCGAGGTCTACGGGACGCTGACCGGCGACGAGGTCTCGATCCTGACCGACCCTTTCTTCGAGATGTCGGTCCCGCCGGGTAACGAGATCAAGGACTACGCGCTCGCGGTCGGCAAGACGCGGTTCGTCGGGGAGCCAGTGGCGGCGGTGGTCGCGGCGACCCGTGAGCTCGCCCGCGACGCAGCCGAGCTGGTCGAGGTCGAATACGAGCCGCTGGAGCCGCTGGTCGATGCGCGGCGCGCGCAGGACTCCGACGTTCCGATCCTCCACGAGGACGCAGGCTCGAACGTGGTCTGGGAGGGCGTCTTCGACTGGGGCGACTGGGAGAAAGCGGCCGCCGAGGCCGACCGGATCGTCCGGATCTCAGAGCTCCACTTCGACCGCTTTTCGTCGACGCCGCTCGAGTGCTCCGGCTGCCTCGTCGAGTTCAACCGGGGGACGGGGCAGTGGACGATGTACTGCAACCACCAGATGCCCGGCATCGGCGCAATCTGGATGGCGCCGGCGCTTCGGGTCGGGACCGACAAGCTCCGCTTCGTCACGCAGGACATCGGCGGCGCCTTCGGCAACAAGATCTGCCTCCATCCCTACTTCGTCGCCTGCTGCCTGCTGTCCCGGAAGCTGAACCGGCCTATCCAGTGGACGGAATGGCGCACGGACCAGCACACCGCCAATGCGCACGGAAATGAGCGCTGGTTCGAGGACACCGAGGTCGCGGTCAAGTCTGACGGCACGCTGCTCGGCTTCAAGACGAAGGCGATCGACGACTGCGGCGCGTTTCCGCGCTACGAGCCCCTTGGCTGCATCATCTGGGCCCAGGTCACCCCCGGCTGTTACCGCTGGCAGAACGTCCACGTCGACTTCACGCAGGTGGCGACGAACAAGTCGCCGGTCTCGCCGAACCGCGGCTACTCGCGGATGCAGCACCTCTGGTTCACGGAGCGGATGATCGACATCGTCGCCAACGAGCTCGGGCTCGATCCGGTCGAGGTACGCAAGCGCAACTACGTCAAAGCCGACGAGTTCCCCTGGACGACGCCGAACGGTTGCGTCTACGACTCGGGGGACTACGCGCGCTGCCTCGACATCGCGCTCGAGCTGGCCGGATACGAAGCCATGGACGAGCGCCGGCGCGAAGCCGAGTCGCGCGGAAGGCTGCTCGGCGTCGGGATCGGCTCGACGCTCGACTCGGGGACGAACAACTTCGGCCAGTCCCAGCTCCTGAACCCGGACCTCCAGTTCTCGGGCAACAACGAGGTGGCGACCGTCAAGCTCGACATCTTCGGTGAGGTCGTGGTCACGCTCGGCACCGTCCCGCAGGGGCAGGGACACGAGACGACTGCCGCACAGGTCGTGGCCGACACGCTCGGGATCACGCCCGACGACGTCACTGTCCGCCCCGGCCACGACACCTACTGGAACTCGCACGCCGGCTTCTCCGGCACGTACGCGAGCCAGTTCGC
>DATFXA010000214.1:0-3948 GCA_035258645.1 Gaiellaceae bacterium | reverse complement strand
TCGCTAAGGGATCGGCTCGAGGCCGGGCCGATCGCCGTTGATCTGGTGACGCGTCGGGCAACCGTGCACGGACGGACGATCGCGCTGCCGGCGAAGGAGTACGACCTGCTTGCCAAGCTCGCGACCGAGCCCGAGCGCGTGTTCACCAAGGAGCAGCTCCTGCGCGAGGTCTGGGGCTACCTGTCGCTCGGCCGCACGCGCACCCTCGACTCGCATGCGTCGCGCCTGCGCCGCAAGCTGCGGCAGGCCGGAGCCGGCCCCTGCATGGTCAACATCTGGGGCGTCGGCTACCGGCTGCTTGGCGAATAGGGCGCCGGCGTCGCGTGCGATGCCGGCATAGAGGCCGGGGCGGCTTTGCCGCGGCCGTCTAAACCCGGGTTGTAGAGAGGCTCGGAATGAGCCCTCGCGTCCCTTTGCAACTACGTCTTGAAGATGTTCAGCAGCTCCTGGAATACGTTGACCGTCGCGGTGTTCGGCTGGCGCACGATCGTCGGCGTCACCCTCGTGATCTGCTGCAACTGTGAGCAGGAGTTGAAGTCGGCGACCGGGTTCGGCGCCGAGGAGTAGCCCGCGATCCCTGCGCCTGCGAGCGCGTCCGCGGTCACAGCGGAGTTGCAGCCGCCGTAGAGCAGCGCGACGACGGCGACCGCTTCGGTCTCCAACAGCATCGTGTTCGTCTTCTTGAGCGACTTCTGGAGAGCCTTCACCTGGACTTGCAGCGTTTTGATCTGAGCCGCCATCTTGCGTGGGCTCGGCGTTGCGGCGGTCGCGGGAATCGCGAGCGCCAGGGCAAGGCCGATTGCGAAAAGGGCTGGTAGTGCCCGCCTCATTGAGCTTCCTCCTCGGTTCGTTGACCCCATCTGACGTTTCGTATATCCGACACCGGAGTGGCGGTCAAGCGAGCAGCGCGCCCTCCAGCTGGAGCAGTGTCTGCTTGCGCTCGAGCCCTCCGGCGTAGCCGACCAGCGAACCGTTTGCTCCGACGACCCGGTGGCAGGGGAGCACGATCGGAATCGGGTTCCGGTTCATGATCGTTCCGACTGCTCGGGCGGCCCGGGGCTTGCCGGCCTTGGCGGCCAGGGCGCCGTAGGTCGTGATCTCGCCGAACGGAACCCGGCCGAGCTCCTCGAGCACGGTCCGGCCAAAGTCCCGGGTGAGCCGCAGGTCGACCTCGAGGTCGAAGCGCTGGCGCTTGCCCTCGAAGTACTCGTCGAGCTGGCGCTTCGCCGGGTCGATCGGCCGCGGTGAGCGGAGGACACGCGAGCCGAACCCGCGCGCAAGGCGCTCGATCTGGCGTTCGGCGTCGGCGTCGTACGAGATCGCGCAGAGGCCACGGTTGGAAACCGCGACGAACAAATCGCCGACCGGTGAGCCGACCACGTCGTAGGCGACGTCCAGCAGTCCTCCCGCGGCTGCGGCTGCGCGGAAGCGGTCGTCGAGCCTGGCGGGAACGGTGTTCATGATCGCTTGCTCCTTTCTCGCAGCCGGCGCACGCCCGAAGAGGTGGCCTGGCGGGCGGCGTCCTCGGAGGAGCCGAGTGCGGCGGCGATTTCGTCGTAGGGAAGGTCGAAGCCGTAGCGCAGGACGACGGCCGCGCGTTCCTTGGGCGGCAGGCCGTCGGTCAGCGGGCCGAGCTCGGCGTGGGGAGGAAGGCCATCCTCGACCGCGACCTCGGGGAGCTCGCCACGAGGCCGCGTCCGGCGCGCCTCGTCGATCACGACCCGTGTTGCGATCGTGAAAACCCACGCGCGCAGGTGTCGCCCGTGCCGAAGGTCAGGGTAGGCCCGCAGCGCGCGAAGGAAGGTCTCCTGGAAAGCGTCCTCAGCGCCGGCTCCTAGCAAGCGACGCAGGTGGGCGAAGACGGCATCCTTCTGCTCTGCGTAGAAGGTCTCGAATGGCGGGATGCGCATCGGCTCCATCTTGAAGTTGAAACGCAACCCGGCGTCGGGTTGTGAGATCGCTTGCCACGCCGTCTGACCGGGGCGGCAACCTTGGACCGATGGCCAAGCCGTTCAAGCGGCGGGGGCTCGCGATCATGCGACTGATGGTTGCGCTCGGGGTCGGCACGGTCGTGCTCGTCGTCGCGCTCGTCGCCGGAGCGAGCTGGCCCGTCGGGGTCACGATCGGCTGGGGGGCCTCGGCGGCCCTCGTTCTTGCCCAGACCTGGGGCAGCGTCGCCCGCATGAGCCCGGCCGAGACGGCGGAGCACGCCCAGGCCGAGGACTTATCGCGCGGGACGGCCGACCTGGTTGTCTTGAGCGCGAGCACCGCGAGCCTGGTCGCGGTTGGCTACATCCTGATCCGTGCCGGCGACCACCACGGGACCGACAAGGTGCTGCTGGTCGGGCTCGCGATCGTTTCGGTCGCCCTCTCCTGGGCGACCGTGCACACCATCTACGCACTGCGGTACGGAGACCTCTACTACCGCGGCACGGTTGGTGGGATCGACTTCGAGGGAGGCGAACCCGACTACCACGACTTCGGATACCTGGCCTTCACGATCGGAATGACGTACCAGGTTTCCGACACCAATCTGAAGACGAAGCAGATCCGGAGGATCGCGACCCGGCATGCGTTGCTGTCGTATCTCTTCGGCGCCGTAATCCTCGCGGTCGCGATCAATACGGTTTCGAGCCTGCTCCGCTAACGCTTTTATCCGTGGAATCCTGTGGGACGCGTCCGATCGACGGGTGGTGCTCTGGGGTTGCCAAGTGGGGATAAGTGGTTTAAAGTGGTCCGAAGTGGACCATGCTTTTAGGCGAGTACGAGCACACGATCGATGAGAAGAACCGCCTCATTCTCCCGGCCAAGTTCCGACAGGCGTTCGACGAAGGCCTGGTCCTCACCCGGGGGATCGAGCGGTGTCTCTCCGCGTATCCGCGCGGCAACTGGTCGGAAACCGTCGAATCGCGGCTGGAGAAGCTCGACCAACTCAGCAGGGAAGGCCGCCTGATGCAACGCTACTTCTACTCCGGAGCGTCGGAGGCGGAGCTGGACAGGCAGGGCAGAGTGATGGTGCCGGCGCCGCTCAGCGAGTACGCCGGCCTCGGGAAGGAGGTCGTCGTGGTGGGAATCCGCGACCACCTCGAGATCTGGGATCGCGCCGCCTGGCGCGCACACCTGGACGAGATCGAAGGGAGTGCCGAGGATGTTGCCGAGCGTCTTGCAACCAAGCGCGACTGATCACGTTCCCGTCCTCGCCGACGAGGTTCGGCAGCTGCTTGCGATCGAGCCCGGGGAGACGGTGGTCGACGCAACCTTCGGGGCAGGCGGCCATGCGGCGCTGCTCGCTGCCGATCTGCGCGGCGAGGGCCGCCTGATCGCGATCGACCGTGACTCGACGGCTCGTGCGTACTTCGACCGTTTCCGTAAGCAGACAGGCGTTCAAGGCCGCTTCCTCCGCGGCGACTTCTCTGTCGTGCTCGATCAGCTCGCCGAGAACGGCGTCCGCGCGGACGCGATCCTGTTCGACCTCGGCGTCTCATCGATGCAGATCGACCGGCCGGAGCGCGGCTTCTCCTACGCCGCGGACGCGCCGCTCGACATGCGCATGGATCCGTCGGCGGACTACTCGGCCCGGGAGCTCGTGAACGAGGCCTCCGAGCGCGAGCTCGCGCACATCTTTCGGCAGTACGGCGAGGAGCGCTACGCGAAGCAGATCGCGCGTGCAATCGTCCACCGGCGCCGCCAGCAGGCCTACGAGCGGACCGGCGAGCTCGTCGACACGATCAAGTGGGCGATCCCGGCGCCCGCCCGCTTTGGCGACGGACATCCGGCCAAGCGGGTTTTTCAGGCGCTGCGCATCGCCGTCAATGACGAGCTGACCGCGCTCGAGGACGCGCTCCCGGCCGCGGTCGAGCTCCTCAACCCCGGGGGAAGGCTGGCGGTGATCAGCTTCCACTCGCTCGAAGACCGGATCGTCAAGCAGTTCCTCCGTGACCAGGAGCG
>DATFXA010000213.1:0-23912 GCA_035258645.1 Gaiellaceae bacterium | reverse complement strand
CCCGTTCTCGGCCAGGCCGAGCGACTTCTCGAGCATGCTCTTCGGCTGGGCGCCGATAGCCGCGGCCGCCGGCTCGCCCTCGCGGAAAAGGATGATCGTCGGAATGGAGACGATTCCGTACTTCTGCGCGAGTGACGGCTCCTCGTCGATGTTCACCTTGACGAGCTTCACGTCGTTGTCGCGCTCCTCGACGATCTTGTCGAGCACGGGCGAAACCGCGTGGCACGGTCCGCACCACTCGGCCCAGAAGTCCACGATCACAGGCTTGTCGCTCTGCAGGACCTCCTGTTCGAAGCTTGATTCGGTTACAGCAGTGCTCATTTCAGATGTTCCTTTCCATGGTCGTTGTAGGTTGAAACGCGTTTGCCGGAGTCCTTGTTCCCCGCGCCTAGACTGGAGGGATGGAGCAGTTTGCACCCCTGCCGCCGGTTCCCGACCACCCTCGGCTCGAGGAGGAGATTTTGCAGTGGTGGGAGGACGAAGGGGTATTCCAGCAGCTTCGTGAGAAGAACCGCGGCGGTCCGAAGTTCCGGTTCATGGACGGCCCCATCACGGCCAACGCGCCCGCCGGCGTGCACCACGGCCTCGGCCGGACGCTGAAGGACGTCTTCCAGCGCTACAAGGCGCTGCGCGGGCACGACCTCCGCTATCAGAACGGATTCGACTCACAGGGCCTCCACGTCGAGGTTCAGGTCGAGAAAGGCCTTGGCCTGAACTCGAAACGGGAGATCGAGGCGTACGGTCTAGCGGAGTTCGCCAGGCGCTGCCGCGAGTTCGTCGCGCATTTCGCCGGCATCCAGACCGAGCAGTCGAAGCGGCTCGGGATGTGGATGGACTGGGAGAACTCGTACTTCACCTTCAGCGACACGAACATCGAGTACATCTGGCGGTTCCTCAGGAACGTCCACGACCGCGGGTGGCTCTACAAGGGTCATCGCTCGACGCAGTGGTGCCCTCGGTGCGGCACGTCACTTTCGAAGCACGAGCAGGCCGGCGACGAGAACTACGAAGAGCTGGAGCACCCCTCGCTGTACGTGCGCCTTCCACTCGTCGAGCGTCCGGGTGAGGCGCTTGTGGTCTGGACGACCACGCCGTGGACGTTGCCCGCGAACGTCGCGGCCGCGGTGAAGCCGGACGCCGAGTACGGGCGCCGCGAGAACGGCGACTGGGTCGCGGTCGACGTGTTCCCTGACGACGACTTTGTCGAGCGGCTTCGCGGCGAGGACCTGGTCGGCCTGCACTACCACTCTCCGTTCGAGGAGTTGCCTGCACAAGAAGGGATCGAGCACCTGGTCATCCCCTGGGACGAGGTCGCGCTCGACGAGGGCACGGGCATCGTCCACATCGCGCCGGGAGCAGGCGCTGAGGATTTCGAGCTCTCGCGCGTCCACGATCTTGCCGTCCTGACTCCGATCGACGAGTCAGGCCGCTTCCTGCCCGGCTACGGGGAGTTCGAGGGTCGCACGACCGACGCCGTCGCCGAGCCCGTTGCGGAAGAGCTGCACGAGCGTGGCCTGCTCGTGGAGGCCGGAACGATCCGCCACCGTTATCCCGTGTGCTGGCGGTGCCGAACGCCGCTCGTCTTCCGCGTCGTCGACGACTGGTTCATCTCCGCGGCCGAGATCAGGCAGATGATGCTGGAGGGCAACAACGAGGTCGCGTGGCAGCCGCCCCAGTACAAGAAGCGGATGGACGACTGGTTGCGCAACATGAGCGACTGGAACATCTCCCGACGGCGCTACTTCGGCTTGCCGCTGCCGTTCTATCCGTGCGACTGCGGGCGGCTGAACGTGATCGGCTCGCGAGCCGAGCTCGACGAACGGGCGGTCTCAGGGCTCGACCAGCTCGAAGAGCTGCACCGTCCGTGGATCGATGGCGTGATGATTCGCTGCGAGGATTGCGGCGCGGAGGTGAAGCGCATCGAGGAGGTCGGCGACGCGTGGCTCGACGCAGGCATCGTCCACTTCTCCACGCAGGGCTGGGAGAACACGGTCTGGGTTCCAGAAGGAAACGCGACGGGCTCCGCCCGCGGGCTGACGCACGCCGACCTTCCCGACCACGCGTACTGGGAGGAGTGGTTCCCAGCCGACTGGATCTCAGAGGGACGGGCGCAGATCCGGCTCTGGTTCTACTCGCAGTGCTTCATGGCGCTGTCGCTCGTCGGACGACAGCCGTACATGCGCGTCCTCACCTACGAGAACCTGCTCGACGAGACCGGGCGCGAGATGCATAAGTCGTGGGGGAACGCGATCGAGTTGAACGAGGCGCTCGACCGAATGGGCGCCGACGTCATGCGGTGGCTCTACTGCGAGCAGAACCCGGCCCAGGAGCTTCGGTTCGGCTACTCGCTCGCGGACGATGTCAAGCGCCGGCTGCTCACGTTCTGGAACTCGGTTTCGTTCTTCATCACGTACGCGAACATCGAAGGCTTCGATTCCGCCTCACCGGTCGGTGAGTTGCGGCCGCTCGATCGTTGGCTTGCTTCTCGCACGTCGGCTTTCGTGCGGGAGGCCACCGATCACTACGAGCGCTACTGGACACCCGGCGTCGTCGCCTCCTTCGAGCGGTTCGTCGACGATCTTTCGAACTGGTACATCCGGCGGAGTCGCCGCCGGTTCTGGGACGGCGACCAGGCCGCGCTGCGGTCGCTGTGGGAGGCTCTCTGCGCGGCGCTCCAGGTAATCGCGCCGGTGATGCCGTTCCTCGCCGACGATCTCTGGCGGAACCTGGTTGCGGCAGACAAGTCGTTGTTCCTCGAGCCCTGGCCGGAGCCCGGCGAGGTCGACGAGAAGCTGAACGCCGACGTGGCCGCGGTGCGCCAGATCGTCGAGCTCGGGCGTCAGGCACGGGCGACGTCGGGCCTCAAGCTCCGGCAGCCGCTCCGTCGCGTCGTCGTCGAGGGCGCGAACGGAGCAAGCTCGTACGCCGACGAGATCGCCGAGGAGCTACGGGTGAAGGAAGTCGAGTTCGGCGACGTCGAAGCGAGCGAGCTTCGGGTGAAGCCCAACCTGCCGGTGCTCGGGCCGAAGCTCGGCGCCGCGCTGCGCGAAGTGCGAGAAGCCCTCGCGCGGGGCGAGTTCGAAGAGCTCGACGGTGGCCGCTTCCGGGTCCTCGAGCGCGAGCTGGGCCCGGATGAGGTTCTGGTGGAGCGGTCCGGCAAGGAAGGGTGGGCGGTGGCCAGCGCCAACGGCTACACCGTCGCTCTCGACACGGCGCTCGACCCAGAGCTCGAAGTCGAGGGCGCCGTGCTCGACCTGATCCACCAGCTGAACGCGTTGCGCAAGGAGCGGGGGTTCGAGCTCACCGATCGGATCCGGATCAAGCTGCCGCTCGCTCTGCAGGAGCTGCTCCGGCACGAGGAGTGGATCAAGCGAGAGACGCTCGCGGTCGCGATCGAAGTCGACGGCAACCTCGCCGAGCCCGAGATCTCGAGGGCGTAACGCCTTTTCCGGACGAGCGGCGGTCTTCGGCGACAGCCCCAGCCGGTGCAGGCCGTTCGAGGAGTCAGACCCGAACAAAACGGCCCGGCTGGACAGTGTTGTTGCAGTCCCTCGAGCACCTGCGCCGGCGGGTGCATGGAAGCGGACGCCGCGGAAGATCGGCTACATAGACGACCCCGACCCGGCGTTGTAGCCTCCGGCGTAGAGGAGGCGCTGATGCGCGACTGCGGGGAATGCGGCGGAACGGTGGAGGCGAGGTTCCACTACTGCCCCTGGTGCGCGGCGCCGCAGCGACGCAAGCTCGTCGAGTTCTTCAGGCCACACGACGAGCTCGAGAGCGACCAGGGTAAGGCACTCCGCGTCTCGCGCTACTTCGGCCGCACCAAGCCGGAGCGGCACGTTCGCCTCAGCGTCTGGAACGAGAGCGGCAGCGCCGAGGCGGCGGTCTCGCTCGACGAGGGAGAGGCACAGCGCCTGGCCGAGTACGTCGTCGCCACAGGTCCGCCCCGAGCCCCGAGGCCAAGCCTGCTCGGCACAGTGCTTTCCCTAGCGGGCGGAGGCAGGTACAGGGAGCGCCGCGAGTCGCTCGCCAAAGGCCGCGGCGACCGGCCCGACGCGTACGACATCGTCGGCACCGAAACGACGGCCGTTGACGTAGATCTCGGCGAGACCCCACGGCCCGGTCGGCGATGGCAGCGGGATCATCAGTAGCGAATCGAGCTCCAGCTCCCTGAGCAAGGTTGCCTCCCTCGGGTCCGGGTCGGGATCCAGCAAAGACACGCAGTGGGGCTCGCCCTGCCGCAGCGCCTCATCGGTCAGCGGAAAGTCGGAGATCAGATACCCGTGACCGAGCGCGAGCGTGCGGCCGTTGTGCGCGTACTCGGCAACCTGGATCAGGACATCGCCGACAACGCGGGAGACAGCACAGGCGATCCCGTCGACGACCTCGACGAGCTGACGCGTCGTCGTGTGCAGCAACCCTGGCAGGGTCTCCTGGCTCTGCAGCGCCTCGACGGCACGTCGCTGCCCGTCATCCATCGAGGGGATTATTCCCACGCGGGACGGCGATCACTCCTCGGCGCGTAGGAATTTGCATGAAACGTGCTCTGCCGCTGCTCATTGCGCCGCCGCTCGGGCTCCCGCATCGCAGGCGGTGAACCCCTCCGGCGGTAGCTCCGTCGCCCTGGTCACCGCGGAGACGGACAACCAACGGCAACCGTCGGCTCGCGACCCATGTCCCCTCGGGCACGAGATGTCGCCGTGGCGACGATGCCGTAAGCTCGCTTTCATGCTCGGCGTCGGCGACCAGCTTCCCGATGCGACAGTCTGGTTTGCGCCCCGGGAGACCATCTCGCTACGCGACGTCGTCGAGGAGCGTCCGGCGCTCTTCTTGTTCTACCTCTTCGACTGGTCCTCGACCTGAACGAGCGAGATGGAGCTCCTGCGTGACAGGAGCGACGAGTTCAAACAGGCAGATGTGCAGACGTTCGGCGTCTCGCGCGATTCACCCTGGAGCCACGTCGCCTGGACGCAGGCGCTCGACCTGAGCTTTCCACTGCTCTCCGACTGGAACGGGGAGGCCATTCACCTGCTGGAGATCACCCGCGAGTGGCGGGGCTTCAAAGGCATTGCCCGCCGTTCGGCGTTTCTGGCGGACCTGACCGGAACCATCCGCGGCGCGTGGGAGTACGACGATGGCGAGGTGCCCGACCTCGACGTGCTCCTTGCGGCCGCCAAAAGGCTCTAGCCCGCCCTGACCTCAACCTCCTACATCCCCATCGAGTGGTACCCCGAGTCGACGTAGAGCGTCGTCCCGGTCACGTTGCGGGCGTCATCGGAGAGGAGATACGCCGCCGCGCCTGCGACATCCTCGGCGCTGACGTGGCGGTGGAGCGGCGCCCGCTCCTCGACGATCGCCTCCATGGTCGGAAAGCCCGCGATCGAGCGGGCGGCGAGCGTTCGAACGGGCCCCGCGGAGACGGCGTTGACGCGGATGTTCTTGGCGCCTAGGTCCCACGCGAGGTACTGGACGGAAGAGTCGAGTGCAGCTTTGGCAACGCCCATGACGTTGTAGTGGGGCACGGCGCGCTTGCCGCCGAGATAGGTCATCGTCAGGATCGAGCCGCCGCCGGCGACTTCCATCAGCGGCTCCGCGGCGCGAGCCGCCGCGACGAGTGAGTACGCGCTGACGTCGAGCGCCATCCAAAAGCGGTCGCGCGGCGTATCCGTAAAGCGGCCCTCGAGGTCCTCGGCGGCCGCGAACGCAACCGAATGGACGAGCAGGTCGAGCTCCCCGCCGAAGATCTCGCCCGCCTCGGCGACGACACGTTCGACGTCGTCGTCCGAGCGAACGTCGCAAGCGGTCACGTGCGGCGAGTCGACGGTCCCAGCGAGCTCACGGACGCCTGCCTCGATTCGCTCGCCCTGGTAGGTGAAGGCGAGCTCCGCACCGGCGTCGGCGAGCCGCTTCGCAATTGCCCACGCGATCGAGCGCTTGTTCGCAACCCCGAGAACGATCCCGCGCTTGCCGGTGAAATCGGTCATGGCGGGCGAGTCTAAGGTTTCTTGGCTACCCTCCGAGACTTGCGCCGCGCCGTACTTCTTCTGCTCGCTGCGGCGCTGATCCTCACGTCTGCTGCATCCGCCACGTGGCAGCCGGTCCGTCGGAGCGTTGGCGAGATCACACTTCCGCGGGTGCGCGCCGGGACGCTGAAGCTTCCCGCGGCCCACTCGCGGGGCCGCATGACCGTTCTCGTCGATCTGCGCCTGCCGCCGCTCGCCGTGTACAACCGAAACCTGTTCAGCACGTTCAGCACGTCACGCCTGAACGTCCACAGTTCGAGCTCGCGCCTCTATCTCGCCCGGCTCGTGCGCGCCCAGCGCGCCGCCGCGAGCGAGCTCAAGCGCGCGATCCCCTCGGCGCGGATCTCCTATCGCTACCGGGTCGTGCTCGACGGCTTCGCCCTCTCGCTGCCGGTCCGCACGCTGCCGGCGCTCGCGCGACTCCACGCCGTGACGAAGATCTATCCGAGCGTTCGTTATGCCCTCGACACCAACCAGAGCCCCGCGGTGATCGGCGCCGACCAGATCTGGGCGACCACCGGCGACCGCGGCGACGGGGTCAAGATCGGGATCGTCGACGACGGGATCGACCAGTCGAATCCGTTCTTCAGCCCGGCCGGCTTCAGCTACCCGGCCACCTTTCCGCGCGGGCAGACGAAGTTCACGACGCAGAAGGTGATCGTGGCCCGCTCGTTCCCCGGTCCTGGATCCGGAGCGCAGGGGAAACTGCCGCTCTACCGTCGGGCCTCCTTCCACGGCACGCACGTTGCCGGAATCGCTGCCGGCGACGCCGGCACGACTGCCCCAGCGGGTCCTGATCATCCCGCGGTGACGGGGTTGAGCGGGGTGGCGCCCAGGGCGTGGCTCGGCAACTACCGGGTATTCAACACGCCGACGCCGAGCGGCTTCGACGCCTTCACGCCGCAGATCGTCGCCGCCTTGGAGTCCGCGGTCAACGACGGCATGGACGTGATCAACTTCTCCGGCGGCGGGCCGGAGGTCGACCCGATCAGCGACGCGCTGGTCGAGGCCGTCCGCAACGTCTCGAACGCGGGCGTCGTACCGGTCATCGCCGCCGGGAACGACCGCGACGACTGGGGCCTCGGCTCCGTCGGCTCACCGGGGACCGCGCCCGACGCGATCTCGGTCGCGGCCGTCTCGAACAGTCATGTCTTTGCGCCCTCGCTCAGCGTCACGACGGGTGATGCGCCGTCAACGCTGAAGAACATTCCCTTCCAGGACATCCTCCCCGTCCCGGACCCGTGGACGACTGCTGACCGAACTCTCACCGACGTCGGCACCATCGTCGGCACCGACGGCAGCCCGGTCGACCGGCATCTGTGCGGGATCGGCTCCGATCCCAACAGTCGCGGAACGCTGCCCCCCGACTCGGTCCGCGGCTCGATCGTGCTCGTCTCGCGAGGGATCTGCGCCTTCGTCACCAAGGCTGCGAACGCCGAGCTCGGCGGCGCCGCGGGCATCGTGATGGTTGACAACCGGCCAGGTGAGGCGAACTTCATCCCGCTGCAGCTACAGCTGGAGGGCGGCATGGTCTCGGACCTGGACGGCGCCCGGCTTCGTGCCTACCTCGATTCCCATGGGGGCCGTGCACCTGTCCGCTTCACGAAGGCGTTCAACCAGCTCAACACGGGGCGCAGCGGGATCATCACCAGCTTCTCGTCCGCCGGCCCGACCGACTTCGGCCATCAGCTCAAGCCCGACCTCGCGGCGCCGGGCGGACAGATCCTCTCCGCGACCCTGCCCGAGGCTCTGGGCGAGCCGTTCGCCGTCTTCGACGGCACGAGCATGGCTACGCCGCACGTCGCCGGGGCCGCCGCGCTACTCATCGCTCGCCATCCCGACTGGACGCCGGCAAAGATCAAGTCGGCGTTGATGTCGACGGCCGGCGCGGCCTGGGCAGACACCGGACGCACCCAGGAAGCCTCCGTCCTGCTCGAAGGTGCAGGGCTCGTCAACGTCCCGCGCGCGGACGATCCGAAGCTCTTCACGACACCGGTCTCGCTCTCCTTCCAGGACCTGGACGTCACCAAGGGGAGCGCCCGGCGGTCGTTGCTGCTCGAGGTCCAGGACGCGGGACACGGCAGCGGGACGTGGACGGTCGGGCTGGAGAGCCAGGCGGCGACGGCCGACGCGTTCCTCGACCTGCCGGCGACGGCCGCCGTGTCGCCCGGAGGCACCACCGAGATCCCGGTCGTCGCCAGAGCCGATGCAAACGCCGCGACCGGGGACAACGAGGGCTTCGTCACGCTGACGCAAGGATCTGACGTGCGACGCGTCCCCTACTACTTCGCGGTCGAGCGGCCGGGGGCCGAACTGACACCCGTCGTGCCGCTGAAGAAACTGCAAGCGGGTGACACGCGTACCGGCAAGTCGAATATCGCCCGGTACCGGTTCCCCGGCAGCCCGTTTGGCCCACCGCCGACCTACACCGGCGCGCCGATGGACGAGAGCGGCGGCGAGAAGCTCTACTCCCTGCACATCAGCCAGCCGGCGGCGAACGTCGGCGTGGCGATCGTCGCCGAATCGCCGGGGTCGCTCGTCGAGCCGTGGTTGCTCGGCTCTCGCGACGAGAACGACGTCCAGGGCTACGCCGGCACCCCGGTGAACGCCAACCTGCTGAGCAACGGCGAGTACAGGCTCGATGTGGGAGTCGCGGGCGCCGTGTTCCCGCGCGAGAAGCGTTACTACGTCGCGGTCGATTCTGGCCGTGACATCTTCACCGGCCGCTCGCTCGCCGGGGGGTACGTCCTGCGCTCCTGGGTCAACGACCTGACGCCGCCGAGGTTCAAACTGCTGACGAAGCGCGTCACCGCCGGCCGGCCGCTGCTTGCTGCGCGGGTCACCGACATCGGTTCAGGCGTCGATCCTCTCTCGCTCGTGATCGAGTACCGGCACAACGTCCTGCTCGGAGCCTCGCTCTACGACGCATCGAGCGGCATCGCGCTCTTCGGCATCCCCCGCTCGGCTCCGCCGGTCCGCCGGGGCCTCTTCAAGGGGGCGGCGCTGGCCGGTGACAACCAGGAGTCGAAGAACGTCGACCAGATCGGCGCCAACATCCTTCCCAACACGACGATCAGGCGCATCGATGTTCGCGGCATCAGCAGGCCCACCGTCACCTGGTTGCTGCCGCTCGGCACCTCCTGCGTGAAGGGCAGGACGTCGCTGGCCGTCGCCGCCTCCGCGCCGGGAAGGATCAGGACGGTTCGCTTCTACGACGGCAAACGGCTGATCACGACGGTCCGGAAGGGAGCCGTCGGCCTCTACTCAGCGAACTGGCGCACAGGCGCCGGGAAGCGCGGGCCGCACAGGCTCCGGGTCGTCGTCCAGTCCCGGGGCCGCACGGTGCAGGCGCGGCGCAACGTCAAGATTTGCCGCTAGCTCAGAAGGTCGCGGTCATCACCGGCGGCTCGAGCGGGATCGGCGCCGCGATCGCCCGGGCGCTCGCCCGGCGCGGCTGGCAACTCGTCCTGCTGGCGCGCAGCGAGGAGCGGCTGGCCGAGGTCGCTCGCGAGGTCGGAGCCGAGCACAAGCTCTGCGACGTTGCCGATCGCGCCGAGGTCGAACGGGTCGCTGCCGGCGTGCGCGAGCGGCATCCGGCGATCAACTTGCTCGTCAACAACGCTGGTATTCCAGGCCGCGGCGGCTTCCTCGATCTCGACCCGGAGCAGATCGAGGGCCTGGAGCGGACGAACTACCTCGGGTCGGTCTGGTGCCTGCGCGCATTCCTGCCGGCGCTCGAGGCCGCTGCTCCGGCCGACCTCGTCAACATCTCCTCGGTCGCCGGCACGATCGCCGTGGGCCACTCCGGGCCCTACAGCGCCTCGAAGCACGCGCAGCTCGCCTTCTCCCGCTCGGTGGGCGTCGAGCTCGCCGGCCGAGGGATCACGGTTCACACGGTGATCCCGGGCTTCATCCACACGCCTGGGTTTCCAAACCGCTCCCGCTTCCGCAACCGCATGCTGCAAAAAATCGTCGCCGAGCCCGAGTTCGTCGCCGAGCAAGTCGTCCAGGGCATCGAGCGGAACCGCGTCGAGCAGTTCGTCCCTCGCTGGTACCGGCCGGCAGCGATTGTTCAGGCCGCCGCGCCGGGATCGCTCGCTCGCGCCGCTCGCCGACTAGGAACGCGGAAGAGACCCGCGTAAAATTGACCCGGCTGATGAACGCCTCGCCTTCTCCAATCGAGATTGCACGCGTTGCTGACTTTCGCGCCGCGCTGCGGGCGTTTCTGCGCAAGAGCGAGCGGAACGCCCGCAAAGCGGGGCTCACTCCTCAGCGATACTTGCTGCTGCTGATGGTCGAAGGCTCACCCGACGGCAGCGGGCAGTCGACGGTCACCGAGCTCGCCGAGAGGCTGCAGCTTGCACAGAGCACTGTCACCGAGCTCGTCCGCCGCGCGGAAGAGACCGGGCTACTCGAACGCGAGCAGTCCACGTTGGACGGCCGAGTCGCACACATTCGCCTGACCGAGGAAGGTAGCCGTCGGCTCCTGCAGGCGTTCACGAGCAACGAGCAGGAGCGCAAGGAGCTGCGCGCGGCGATCGCTCACCTGGAGGACTAAGAGCTCAGCGCACCGAGGATCTCGGCATGCTCGGGGAAGCGGCCTTCGGCCTGCTTCGAAAAGATGAGCCGCCCATCCGCAACGACGTCGTACTGGCTCTTCGCGCCTTCGACCGCCTCCGCGTCGTACCCCTGATTGGTCAGCTCAGCCGCGAGACTCGCGGCTCGTTCGTCGTAGCCGTTTCAGACGGGGCAGTAGTAGATCTCGACGCGCACGCGCCCATCGTAACCACGCCCGCTAGGGCCGCCGCAGCAGGTACCAACCCAGCTCGGCCGTGTAGTCCGCCGGCGCTAGGGCCCTCGCCTCCTCTCGCTCCTCGCCCTCGCAGCCCGCGAGGTCGAGATACGGGTCGAGCTCACGGTGCTCGCGCACGAACTCCGCCCGGAGAAGCACGAGGTTGTTCGACTCGAAAAGCTGGCGGAGGTCCACGTCGGCGAGGGTTCGCGTGTGCGAGGGATCGCGGGCGCGCTCGAAGGTGTTCAGCTCGACAGCCGCAAGCGGGTCGCTCGGCGCGATCTGATCGACTACGAGCAGGGTCCCACCAGGTCGGGTGACCCGCGTCATCTCGGCGACGACGAGCTCGGGGCGCGCGATGTGGTGCAGCGTCCGCAGCGTCCCCGCCAGGTCGAACGACGCACGGGGGAAGTCGAGGCTCTCGATGTTTCCTTCGACGAAGGTCACGTTGGGCGGTGCTTTCGCGCGGCCGCGCTCGATCAGCTCGGGCACGAGCTCGACTGCGACCACCTCGCGGACGAGCGGCGCCAGCGCAAAGGCCAGGGCCCCGGTCCCTGCGCCCGCGTCGAGCGCCCGTTCCTCCCCGCTCGGCGACACGAAGTCGTCGACGCGGGCGGCAAGCTCGTCTGCGCGCCGCTCCTGCAGGGCGGCGAGCCGGTCAGCCGTCGCGGCGAAGCGAGCCCGCGTTGCGTCGTGCGTACTCAAGCGCTTCCTCCTTGGTCGTGATCGTGCCAGCAGCCCGCTCCTCCGCGATTTCCTCGAGCAGCCTGCCGACCTCAGGCCCGGGCGGAAGCTCGAGCTCGCCGCCGCGGATCAACGGGTCCTGTGGCTCCTCCGCGCGGGCACGGACGACGGCCTCGTCGAACTCTCTCCCGCCGAGGAATGCCAGGGCCTCGAGCGCCCACGGCTCGGTCGCCCGGCGAAAGCGATGGATGGCGCGAGGCGAGTCGTTCGCCGGCAGCTCGGCCTGAAGGAGCGTCCGCGCGAACCGCCGCGTCTCGTTCGAGACCGGCAGCTTCAGCAGGTTGTCGCCGAAGACGACGACCAGGTCGTAGTCGCGATACCCCGCGGCGCCGGCACGCTCGATCCGGGCGAGCGAGCCGCCCAGCGGCGCGAGCAGGCCCAGCTCGTCGAGCCGCCTGAAGCCGTCGACCGACAGCCGCCCGAGCTCGGCGAGGATTCGCTCCTGCGAGGGATTCGTGACGAGCTCGCGGTCCCGGCGGATCAGCGCCTCTGTCTGCGGAACGAGCCGGAAGCCGAACGGCAGCTCGTCTTCGAGCCGAGGGCCTCGCAACAGGCGGAGCGGATCGTCTCGAAAGACGGAATCGCGGACAGCGGTGAGTCGCCTCGCCGCGAGGTCGTCGTAGCCATTGAAAGGATCGACGCTTTCGCCGCTGCCGACCCCCTCCGCGATCGCGTTGATGCTGAAGTCACGGGTCGCCAAGTCGTCCTCGATCGGCCCCGTCAGGGGCGTGAAGTCCACCGTCCGGCCGTCGTCGAGCGCAACCCGCCAGGCGCCGTGGCGCTCCGAGAGCGGGAAGGGCGCGCCACCCGATGCGCGGGCGTAGCGGCGGGCCGCCGCCTTCGGATCTCGGACCGCGACGTCGACGTCGACGATCGGCCGCTCGAGCGCCGCGTCGCGAACCGCCCCGCCGACGATCCACGCCTCCTCGCCGGCGAACAGCTCTTCGACCAGCTCACGAATCGACAACCACCCGCCTCGAGCGGGCTGGATTGCTGTTGATCCCGCAGACGAGCTCGTAGTTGATCGTGCCTGCCACACGGGCATGATCTTCCGCGATCACCCCGTCTCCGAGCAACGTCACCGGCGTGCCGACGGGGAGCTCGCGATCGAGCTCGACTGCCAGGGCATCCATCGAGATCGTTCCGACGACGCGGCGCGCCTCGTCTTCGATGCGGACTCCCGTCCCGGTCATGTCACGGCGGAACCCGTCCGCGTAGCCGATCGGGACGATGCCGAGCCAGGTCGGCCGCTCGGCGACGAAGCGTCGGCCGTAGCCCGTGCTCTCACCCTGGGCGAGCAGACGAACCTGCGCAATGGCGCTCGACCAGCGGAGCGCGGGCTCGAGCCCGTCGTCGGCCGGATCGGTTCCGAACGGCGAGAGGCCATAGATTGCGACACCGCAGCGGGCAGCGTCGAAGCGAGCATTCGGAAACCGCATCGCGCCGGCGCTGTTGGCCAGATGCCGTGTCAGGTGCCGGTACGGCTCGGTCGCCTCGCGGAACCGGGCGACCTGCTCTTCGGTGAAAGCGGTGTCCCGGTCGGCGCTCGCGAGGTGACTCATCAGGCCCATCACCGCCGCGGACGGCTTGGGCAGTTCGGAGAGCCCCCAGCGGCCCATGCCGGTGTCGAGCTTGAGGTGGACGCGGACGCCCTCGGGGATCTCACCGTCTGCGACGACGAGCTCGAGCCCGGCCTCCCGCGCCGATGCGATCTCGCCGGCGCTCGAGGCCGGCCCCATGACCAGGATCCGGGCTTCGCGGAGCGCGCCGCGGAGCTCGAGTGCCTCGTCGACGGTCGCGACGCAAAGCACGCTCGCACCCGCATCGAGCGCAGCACGGCCGACGTCGACGGATCCGTGCCCATAGCCGTTCGCCTTCACGACGGCCCAGAGCTCGGCGCCCTCGAGCACGTGGAGCAGCCGCAACACATTGCGGCGAATCGCCCCGAGGTCGATTGTCAGCTCAGAGCGCTGCATCGAGCACGCCCGGGAGCTGGGCGATCACATCGCTTGCGATCAGCCCGCGACCGTGTGGAGCGGCGAGCGCCGCATCAGCGTGGGCGCGCGCAGCCGTGGCCGCGGCGAGCTGGGCGTCCATGCCCTTCGCCAGAAAGGCGCCGACAATTCCTGTCAGGACGTCGCCCGTCCCAGCGGTGGCCAACCTCGGCGTGCCGGCGCTGATCAAGGTCCGCGCCGCGGGCGCCCCCACGATCGTGTCGTTCCCTTTCAACAGGACGACGCAGTTGAAGCGTTCGAGCGCTCGGTCGACTGCCTCGAGCCGGTGCGCGTCGACCCACGTCGTCTCGACGTCGAGCAGGTGCGCGAGCTCTCCCGAGTGCGGGGTCAGGACGACCGGGGCTTTCCGCTCGACCGGCTCGAAACCGAAGAGCGCGTCGGCGTCGACGACGGCCGGTAGGTCGGTCTCTTCCAACAGGCTGCGGACGAGCTGCTTTGCCTCATCTCCGCGGCCGAGCCCAGGTCCGAGCGCGAGGGCGCCGGTGCGCTCTGCGGCCTCTGAGGCCTCCTCGAGCGGCCGCTTGACTGCCTCGAGCAGCCGTAGCTCGACGACCTGGAGCGATTCCCGCGGAACACAGACGGTCACGTAGCCCGCGTCGGCGCGGAAAGCCGCCTCGGAGGCAAGGCTGACGGCACCGGTCAATCCCGGCGCTCCGCCGACGACGAGCACGGAGCCCGAGCGGTACTTGTTGCCATCGCGGCGCCGAGCGGGCAGGCGCCGGACGATCTCGCTCGTAACGAGTGCGTGCTCGGTCTCGGCGGGCTCCAACCCGATTTCAACGAGCTCGACCCCGCCCGTGTGCAGGCTTCCCGGCGCGACTGCCAGGCCCACTTTCTCGCCGTGGAAGGTCACGCTCGTCGTCGCCTCCACGGAGACCCCGGCGACCTCCCCGGTGGAGGCGTTGACGCCGGACGGGACGTCAACCGCGACCACCGGCACGTTTGCGCTGCGGATCGCGTTGATCGAGCGCGCTGCCTCTTCTCGTGGCTCGCCGTGAAAGCCCGTGCCGAAGATCGCGTCGATGATGACCTCTGCCTGCGGCAGCTCGGCGCCGACCTCGACGACCTCCGCCCCGAGCTTCTTCGCCGCGATCCGGCCGTCGCCGCCGTTCGCGCCCTTGCCGCAGACCGCTACGACACGGGCGCCCGGATAGTCGCGTCCGACGATCGCCGCCACGGCTCCGCCGGCGCGATCCATCAGCGCCTCGACGTCGTGGCCCGCCTCGGCCGCTTTCATCTCCTCGGCTGTGTAGAGCGGCTGAAACTCAGACACGCTACGCGTCCTAGGATCCGCCTCCGGCAACCGCCACCGCCGTCGCCAGCTCCCGCGAGTGCGACATCGACAGGTCGATCGCGCCGACGCCGGCCCGTTCGGCCCACGCCTGCAGGCGTCCCGAAAGCCTGACCTCGGGCTTTGGCCGGCCCGCGATCTCGACTTCCCGCCACGCAAAGGCGCGTGCGACGCCGAAGCCGAGCGCCTTTCCGATCGCCTCCTTGCCCGCGAACCGCGCGGCGTAGTGCTGGGACGGGTTCGGCCGCGAGTCGCAGTAGGCGCGCTCGGCCTCGGTGAAGCAGCGCTCTCGGAAGCTCGGGTAGCGCTCGAGCGCGCGCCTCACCCGCGCGATTTCGATCAAATCGATGCCGACAGTCATCGGCCGATTCTACGAACGAGCCGGGTTAAGACGGTCGCGTCGGCAAAGCCGCCACGACCTCCAGGTCGGCATCGCAAGCGACGCCTCAGTCAAATCGATGCCGACAGTCACACGCGGGATTCTAGGAACGCGGGCACGTCCGCAATCGAGTCGAGGACTGCTTCAGGCTGTGCGCTCCAGGCGCCGACGTCATCACGAAACTTTCCCGTGCGCACGAGGATCGTGTGCATGCCGAGTGCCGAGGCCCCGCCGATGTCGGCGTCGACGTCGTCGCCCACCATCCACGCGTGCTCAGGGTCGGCATCGAGTGCCTCGAGCGCCGCCTCGAAGTAGGGCGCGCTCGGCTTCCCCAGCACGGTTGCGTGTCCTCCACTCGCGTACTCGAGCCCGACCACGAAGGCGCCTGCATCGAGCAGAGCGCCCCGCGAGGTCTGCCACCACCGGTTCTTGTGCAGGCAGAAGAGCTCGGCGCCGGCCTCGAGCTCCGCGAACGCGCGGGCGATATTCATGTAGCTGAAGACCCGGTTCGTCTCGGCGGTCTCGTCCGCGCCGCCGATGAGCACGGCATCCGCGCCGTCGCCGACGAGCTCGACGCCCTCCAGGTCGTCCCTGATCGCCGGCATCGTCAACGCCAGCACGCGGCGGCCGGCCAGGGCGCGGGCCGCAGCGACCGGAGTCGTCTGCAGCTCCGAGTCGTCGAGCTCGATCCCGAACCCGCGGATCGTCGCGGCGAGCTGCACACGCGACTGCGTCGTGTTGTTGGTCAGAAAGCGAACGCGGTGCCCCGCGTGACGAAGGCGCTTCACGGCCTGCGCCGCGCCGCCGATCGGCCTCCCGGAGATGTGGAGGACGCCATCGACGTCGAGGAGAATCCCGGCCATGGCCGGCGAGTCTATTCGGGTCACCCGCTCGGTCTCGATCCCGCGCTCCGAGATCGAGCTTCGCTACTCCCGCTCGAGCGGGCCCGGAGGGCAGCATGCGCAAAAGACCGAGACCCGGGCCGAAGCGATCTTCGACGTCGAGCGCTCGGTCGCGCTGACCGACGCGCAGAAGCGCCGCGTGATCGCGAAGGCCGGCTCGGTAATCCGCGCGGTCGCCCAGGACGAACGCAGCCAGTGGCGAAACCGCGAGCTCGCGGTCGAGCGCGTGGTCGAGGCGCTCGGAGAGGCACTCAAGGTGGAGCGGAAACGCCGCCCGACCAAGCCGAGCGCCGCCGCGAAGGAGCGGCGGCTGGAGCAGAAACGGCGCCGCAGCGAAACGAAGCGCCTGCGCAGGCCGCCGGCCGAAGGCTAGTGATCTAGATCACTTAGTGCCCGTGTCCGGCGTGCTCCATCGCGACCGCGTGCGCCCGAGCCCGCGGCCGTAACGTCAGGCCGAACAAAACCGCCGCGACGCCGAAAAAGACGATGTTCAGAAAGGTCGTGTAGTTCCAGGAGACTCCGCGGCTCGCGATCGAGTCGATCGAGGGTCGCGTCGACGGCACGAGCCCGAGGGCGCTGAAGAGCGCGTCCACAGCGAGCGCCGCGAGCACGATCGAGCCGAACATGATCGCGACCAGGCGGGCGGTGAGGTCGCGGCCGTAGTACTTCACGTATGCGATCACGATTGGGATGATCAAGAGATCGGCGTAGATGAACGCAATCACGCCGGCGAACGAGATGCCGCCGCCCCAGAGGATCGCCGCGAGCGGCGCATTTCCGACCGAGCAAACGAACGAGAGAATCGCAACGATCGGCCCCAGGACGACATTCTCGAGCAGCCGCAGCGGCCACGGGGCGTCGGTTAGGAACAATCCGTTGAAGAAGTCCGCCGGCAGCAGCGAGACGAAGCCCGCGATCAGGAAGCCGGCCGTGATCTCCTTCCAGAGCATCCCCCAGTCGTGGCGAAAGTTTTGCGCGACGTCGGACCAGGCCTCCACCGACCTCAGCCGCTGTCGAAGCGACAAGCCCTGGGACCCGTGCGACGGATGCACGTGGCCGGCGTCCGCCGACTCCGCGTGCCGGCGCGCGTCCTCTTCCAGCCGCCGCGTCACGAACAGCCGAACGCCGAGCCACATCAGCGCGATCAGGATCAGGCCGCCCACGAGCTCGGCAAGCGTGAACTGCCAGCCGATGAAGATCCAGATCACGATCCCGAGCTCGAACACGAGGTTCGTCGAGGCGAACTGGAAGACCATCGCCGAGACGAAGCTCGCTCCCTTCTCGAACATCGACTTCGCGATTGCGATCGCCGCGTAGCTGCAGGACGACGAAGCCGCCCCGAGGCCGGTTGCCAGCCCCACCTCGCGCGCCCCGCGCCCGCCGAGGGCGTGCTCGATCCGCGACCGCGGCACCCATGCCTGGACGATCCCCGAGAGCGCGAAGCCGAGCACAAGAGCCCACCAGACCTCCCAGGCCATCTGGAATGCGGCCCACAGACCGTCGCCGATTGTCGAGATCACCGCCACTGCGGACGGTATAGCCGAGGCTTACTCGACGGTGACTGTCTTCGCCAGGTTGCGCGGCTGATCGACGTTCAGCCCGCGCAGGCGGGCGATCCGGTAGGCCAGCAGCTGCAGCGGCAGCGCCGCGAGAACGGCCTGCAGGAACGCAGGCGAGCGCGGCACAAAGATGACGTCGTCGGCGTGGTGCTGGATGTCCTCGTTGCCGTCGGTCGCGATCGCGATCACGTGTGCGCCGCGGGCCCGCACCTCCTGGATGTTCGAGACCACCTTCTCGTAGACGTGCGACTTTGTCGCCACGCAGACGACCGGCGTCTCCTCGTCGAGCAGCGCGATCGGACCGTGCTTCATCTCGCCGGCGGAATAGGCCTCGGTCGGGATGTACGAGATCTCCTTCAGCTTCAGCGCGCCCTCGAGCGCAACGGGCAGGCCGATGTGGCGGCCGAGGTAGAGGAAGAACGGCTTGTCGTGGAAGCGGTAGGCGATCTCGTCGATCGGATGGTGGCCCTCCAGGAAGGCGGTCATCTTTGTGGGAAGCGCGTAGAGCTCGTCGAGGATGAACTCGATCTCGTCCGGTGGGATCGTCTTGCGCACCTCGGCGAGCTTGAGCGCGACCAGCGAGAGCAGCGCGACCTGGGCGGTGAACGTCTTCGACGCCGCGACCCCGACCTCGAGGCCGCAGCGCGTGAAGAGCGAGGAGTCGACCTCGCGTGTGATCTGTGAGCCCATCTGATTGGTGATCGCCAGGGTGCGGGCGCCCTTCTCGCACGCGAGCCGCATCGCCGCCAGCGTGTCGGCGGTCTCGCCCGATTGCGAGATCCCGATCACGAGCGTGTCCTTCGAGAGCACGGGGTTGCGGTAGCGCCATTCGCTGGCGATGTCCGGCTCGACGGGGATCCGTGCCCACTCCTCGATGATGTAGCGACCCACGACGCCGGAGTGGTACGCGGTGCCGCACGCAAGCACCACGATCCGTCGCAGGTTCTGGATCTCCTGGTCGGTCATGCCGAGGCTCTCGAGCAGGAGGTGCCCGTGCCGGACGCGGTCGCCGAGCGTCTCCTTGACGGCGTCGGGCTGCTCGTAGATCTCCTTCAGCATGAAGGTCTCGTAGCCGGACTTCTCGGCGGCCTCCTCATCCCAATCGACCTCGAGGATCTCGCGATCCACGTTGCCGTTCTCGACATCGATGAAGCGGGCGCCGGTCGGCGTGATCGAGACGACCTCGCCGTCGTCGATCAGCTGCAGTCTCCGGGTCTCGCCCAGGAAGGCAGCGGTCGCCGAGGCGAAGAACATCTCCCCGTCGCCCACGCCCACGAGCAAGGGGCATTGCAGCCGCGCGCCGACGAGCTCGCCCGGGTGGTCGTGGTGGATGACGACGAAGGCGAAGTGGCCCTCGAGCTCCTTGTAGGCGTCGACGACGGCCTGGGCGAGCTCGCCACGGTAGTGACGCTCGACCAGGTGCGTGACGACCTCGGCGTCGGTCTCGGATCGGAACGCGTGTCCCTCGGACTCGAGCGATTCCTTGAGCTCCCGGAAGTTCTCGACGATCCCGTTCAGGACAACCGCGATCTTCTCCTTCTCGCAGCCGACGAGCGGGTGTGCGTTTTGCTCGGAGACCCGGCCGTGCGTTGCCCAGCGTGTGTGACCGAGCCCCGTAGTCGAGGCCGACCCGTTGTCGCCTGCCGCCTCCTTCAGGGCCTGGAGATTGCCGACGGCGCGGACGTAGTCGAGCCCTTCGTCCTCCCGCAGCGCGAGCCCGGCAGAGTCGTAGCCGCGATACTCGAGCCGCTCGAGCCCTCGAAGAAGCAGGTCCTTCGCCTGCCTTTCTCCGACGTAGCCGATGATCCCGCACATCTGAAGCTCTCCCTTCGCTCTCCCGGACTCTGGGGTGAAGCCTCGATCAAGGGATGTTTTCCGAACGCCCCCTTAAATACACAAAGCCCGGCTGCTCCCCCGACCCCCGCGTCGGGGCCGGTCAGCCGAGCTCTCGCGCTACGAGAGCGGTGATCCTAGCACAGAGCTCTTGCGCTTTTTGGGGATTTTCGGCCTCGGCAAGGACGCGGACGACGGGCTCGGTGCCGGATGGGCGGACGAGGATCCGCCCTGAGCCGTCGAGCTCTTGGTTGACCCGCGCAATCTCGCCAAACAGGTCGTCGGGGAGCGTCTTCGTGGCAACTCGCACATTATTTTTCGCCTGCGGATAGCGCGGCAGCACCGCTGCCGCCTCGGCGAGCGTGCGGCCGTCGAGCGCCGTGCAGAGGAGCAGCGCGGCCGCAAGCCCGTCGCCGGTGACGTGATCCTTCAGGTAGATGATGTGCCCCGATTGCTCGCCCCCGAGGACGCCGCCCTCGGTCCGAAGCGCCTCGAGCACGTAACGGTCGCCGACTTCGGTCGTCACCAGGCGGATCCCGCGCTCCTCGGCAAAGCGGTGGAAGCCCAGGTTCGTCATCTGCGTCACCGCGACGAAGTCGACGCCGAGGTGGTCGGCGAGGATCGCCAGGATCTGGTCGCCGTCGACGGGCGCGCCGTTCGCGTCGACCGCGAGCATACGGTCACCGTCACCGTCGAATGCAACGCCGAGGTCGAAGTCGCCCTGGAGGACGATTCGCCGCAGGAGCGAGAGGTCGGTGGCGCCGGAGCCGAGGTTGATGTTCGTCCCGTCCGGCTCCGCGGCGACGGCCGTCACCTGGGCGCCGAGCTGCTCGAACGCCTTGGGTGCGATCGACGAGTAGGCCCCGTTGGCGCAGTCCACGGCGATGCGAAGGCCGGAGAGGTCGCTTCCGAATCGCTCGACGATGTGCTCGAGGTAGCTGTCAGGGGCAACGCCGACGCGGTCGATCTTCCCCCCGCCTGGCCCCTCGGCGTCGAACAGCGCCTCGATCTCCTCTTCGGCCGCATCGGTCAGCTTGCGCCCGTCGCGATCGAAGACCTTGATTCCGTTGTACTCGGGCGGGTTGTGCGAGGCGGAGACGACGACGCCGAGATCGAGCGCCAGCAGCGCGACCGCGGGAGTCGGCAACACGCCTGCGAGCACTGCGTTGCCGCCGGCCTCGACGACCCCGCGCGCGAACGCCTCCTCGAGCTCGGTGCCGGACGCGCGAGTGTCGCGGCCGACGAAGACCCGGCCGCCCCTCGACCAGAGCGTGGCGGCTTTGCCCAGGCGCTCGACTAGTTCCGCGGTGAGGTCTTGCCCGACCACGCCGCGCACACCATCGGTTCCGAAGTATCGACGCGCCATCGAAGCGACGTTAAAGAGGCCGCGGAGACTGCGCTCTCCGCCGCCGCTCGGCCGCCCAGAGCCCGGGTCTGATCAGCCAAGCGCTGAAAGCGTCGGCTTTCAGCGCTTAGAAAACTGGGGAGCTTTGCGAGCCTTGTGCAGGCCGGCCTTCTTGCGCTCGACGATCCGGGCATCGCGCTTGAGAAAACCGGCTCGCTTGAGCGGCTCGCGCAGGTTCGGATCGGCCTCGACGAGCGCGCGGGCGATCCCGTGGCGAACGGCGCCGGCCTGGCCGCTCGGGCCACCGCCGTGCACGCGCACGCGGACGTCGAACGTTCCCTCGACGCCTGCGACCTTGAGCGGCGACATCGCCAGCTCGCGGTGCGCGAGGCGCGGGAAGTAGACCTCGACCGTCCGTCCGTTGAACCACGTCGCACCGTCGCCCGGGCGCAGAATCACGCGTGCCACCGAGGTCTTGCGCTTGCCGGTTCCCTGGTACTGAGCGGGCTCGGTAGCAGTCGCCATTACTTGACCTCCAGCTGCTGCGGCGCCTGCGCTTCGTGCGGATGCTCCGGTCCGGCGTAGACCTTGAGCTTGCTCAACTGCTGCCGTGCCAGGCGGTTGCGCGGAAGCATCCCCTTGACCGCCTTGCGGATCACCTCGGTCGGCCGGCGCGCGAGCTCGTCCCGCAGCGGCCGGCTGCGCAGCCCGCCCGGGTAGCCGGAATGGCGGTAGTAGAGCTTGTCGTCCAGCTTGTTCCCGGTGACGGCGATCTTCTCGGCGTTGACGACGACGACGAAGTCGCCGGTGTCGACGTGCGGGGTGTAGTGCGGCTTCGTCTTGCCGCGCAGCGTGTCGGCGATCTGGGTCGCCAAACGGCCGAGCGTCTTGCCCTCGGCGTCAACGAGGTACCAGCGGCGCTCGATCTCGCCGGGCTTTGCGTTCCAGGTCTTTTGCATGGAAACGGCGGACTGCGCGTCCGCCGGCCGCGAATCGTAGCAACCCGGTGCGAAAGGCCTCGGCGCCGCCGTGGCTTGGGTGGCGCACGTAGTCGGCGCCGGTCGCCGCCTCGGCGATGCGGCCGACCGCAATGACACGGCGCCCCCGGGAGAGTCGGTCGAGGAAACCGATGCCGTCGGCGATCTCGGCCCGGGTCGGGTGGCGGTTGGCGGTCTCGCTGCCTGGGTGAGTCGGCACGACGTTCCAGCACAGCGTGTCCTCTTCGAGCCCGAGCTCCGCGAGCGTGCGGCGGACGATGGTCGCGCTCGCCTCGGCCGCGCCGGCGCCGGTGAGCTGGCGCTCGGAGGTAAACGGCAGGCCGCTGACGCGGGCGCCGCGGTAGCCCGGAGCCTCCCCGACGAGCAGGAAGCGGGCGTGCTCTCGCGCCTCGAGGTAGTTAGTCAGGCGTCGCCTCAACAGGCGGGCGCGAGGGCCTTCGCGATAGAAGTTGAACGTGGCGCCGATCTCGGCAGCGGCCAGCTCCTCGACGAAGCTCACGGTTCGGACTCTGACGGACGGAGGGCAGCAGCCGCTCGAGATCGCGCACATGATCGCCGACTGGCTCGGCGAGGCGCGCTCGTCGCTCGAGCTGGCCCAGTACGACTTCCACCTTCTCCCGGAGACGGCGGACGTCGTCGCGGGCGCGATCCGCGCGGCTGCAGCGCGAGGCGTCGCGGTCCGGATCATCTACAACGTCGACCACCGGGGGCCAATCCCGGTGCCTCCGCCGCCGGAGCCGGACGTCGAGCTGATCGAGTCTCTCGGCGTGCAGGCGAAGGCGGTCGGCGGCGTCCCGGACCTGATGCATCACAAGTTCGTCGTCCGCGATCGCGGGGGTGTCTGGACCGGGTCGATGAACTGGACGGACGACTCCTGGTCGAGGCAGGAGAACGTCATCCTCACCGTCGAGTCGCCCGAGCTCGCCGAGTCATTCGTCGAGGACTTCGACCAGCTCTGGACGAAGGACACGGTCGAGGAGACCGGACTCGTACCGCCGAAGCGACTGCACGTCGACGGCCTGCTCGTCAGGCCGTGGTTCTCGCCTGGCTACGGCGAGGACCTGTCGGCACGGGTCGCGCGCCAGATTGCACGGGCGAAGCGACGGGTCCGGATCTGCTCCCCCGTGATCACGGCCGCGCCGGTCCTCGCGGCGCTGGCCCAACTCATCTCGGAGGGCAAGCTCGACGTCGCGGGCTGCCTGGATGCGCCGCAGATCGAAGGCGTCGTCGGCCAATGGCGAGAGAACGGCAACGTCGCCTGGAAGCTGCCGCTGCTCGAGCGAGTCGTCTCGGGCGATTTCACCGGCAAGCCATCCACGCCTTACGGGAGCGGCACCGTACACGACTTCATGCACGCAAAGATCGTCGTGGCGGACGATGTCGTTTTCTCGGGCTCGTTCAACCTCTCGCGCTCTGGCGAGCAGAACGCGGAGAACATGCTCGAGATCCATGATCCGCTGCTTGCGGAGCACCTGAGCGCGTACGTGGACGAAGTGCGTCGCCTCTACCCGCCGATTCAGCTCTCCCCCTGATTCCAAGCAATGAGCGGCCCGCGCACTGCGCGGGCCGCATGCCCCTCAAGCGCTGGAACAAGGGGAGAGGTGTTGCTCCCGCGCGCCAAGGGGAGAGTGTCGTCCGGAATGCGGGCTTCTCGAGAGGGCCGCAGGCCAATTATTGCCGCGAGACCGGGCGGGATGTCGCAGTACCTCTCCCCACGACACCCGCCCGGTGTCAATCAGATCGACAACCGCGGAGTCAAGCTTGATTTCAGTCGGGCTCAAAGGTCTCGCCACGCTCGATAGGCAGCTCGCACGAAGCGCCTTTCCGACTCGGGCAACCGAGCCGTCGAACCATTGCAAGCGAACTCACAAAGAAGCTGCCGTTGTGGCCTAGCCCATATTGACTAGCCCTGTAAGCTAGTAACCGGCGAGCGTCCATCCTGGGGAGAGGTGGAACTTCCGTTGTTCCCGAATTGCAAACGGGGGGAATTCGGCGCATTCCCGACTGCGGCAAATTTGTCGGCTGCGACGA
>DATFXA010000212.1:0-7876 GCA_035258645.1 Gaiellaceae bacterium | reverse complement strand
CTGATCCCGATCGACGACTACCTCGAGATCCGACCCCTCGCCGAGCCCCGGATCCGCCGCCTGGTCGAAGGCGGCCGGCTCGCGATCGGGCCCTGGGAGTCGCTGATGGACGAGTTCCTCGTGGGCGGCGAGTCGATCGTGCGCAACCTGGAGGCCGGCCTCGTCCGGGCGGAGGAGCTCGGCGGCGGCATGCGAATCGGCTACCTGCCCGACATGTTCGGCCACGTGGCCCAGATGCCGCAGATACTCCGCCGGGCAGGGATCGAGACCGCCGTCGTGTGGCGCGGCGTGCCGGCCGCAATCGAAGACCACGTCTTCACGTGGGAGGCACCCGACGGGTCGACGGTGCAGACGGAGTACTTGCCTCAGGGCTATGGGAACGGCGCCTACCTCTTCGACTCGCCAAACGGGACCGTCCAGCTGGGCGCCGTCGTCGAGAGCCTGCGGCCGTTCTTCGGCGAGGACGAGCCGCTCGTCATGGTCGGGACGGATCACATGCCGCCGGTGCCTGACCTACTCGATCGCGTGGCTACGGCAGACCGCGCCGCGACCGTGGAGACCCTCGCCGACTACTTCGACCGGCCGGCGGTCGAGCCCCGGATGACCTGGCGCGGCGAGCTCCGCTCGGCCGCACGGGCGAACCTCCTGCCCGGTGTCCTCTCTGCCCGGATCGACCTCAAGGCCGCCTGCGCACGCGCGGAGCGGATGCTGACGCGCTACGCCGAGCCCCTCCAGGCGCTTTGGGGCGGTGATTGGCCGGACGAGCTGCTCCGCGTCGGCTGGAGCCGCATCTTCCAGAACGCCGCCCACGACTCGATCTGCGGGTGCTCCACGGACGCCACCTCGGCGCAGGTGCTCGTCCGCTATGCAGAGGCGGAACAGATCGGCGACGAGCTCACCCGTCGGGCGCTCGATCGCGTGGCCGACGAAGTTCCTCGCGGTGCGTTCGCCGTCGCCAACCCGTCACCCTACGAGCGAGCCGGCGTGATCGAGTTGACGCTCGCCGTGCCAGACGAATGGCCCGAGGTCGCATTCGAGACCGCCGACGGCGCGGTCGCCGCCGCGCAGGAGACGGGCCGTGGGGAGCCGCTCCTTCACGAGGTGGTCGTCCCAGCTCCCGAGGTCGCGCCCTGGCTCCAGCGAAGGCTCCACGGCCGCGAGCTGTTCGGCCTCGTCCTCAACGGGTGCCGGATCGAGGGAGGACAGCTGACACTCGAGGTCGGCGAAACGAACGACCCTCGCGCCCTCGACGTCGCACGACTGTTCCAGGAGGTCGACGCGGCGACCGCGGCCGCTCGCGGCGAATGGCGAGTCCGGATCGTCGCGCGGCCGAGCAGGACCGTCGTGGCTCGGGTCACGGCGCCGCCGCTCGGCTGGATCTCGGGCCGCCCCGTCGAGAGTCGCGGCTCCTGTGACGACCCCGTCGGTGTGGACGGCCAGACCCTCAGGAACCGCTCGCTTCAGGTTGAGCCCTTGGACGACGGGTCCCTGCGGGTGAACGGCATCTCCGGCGTCGCTCGCCTCGTCGACGGCGGCGACTTTGGCGACAGCTACAACTACGCGCCGCCCGCAGAGGACCTCCTGGTCGACGTGCCGGAGGCGGTCTCGGTTGCCGTGACCGCGAACGGGCCCGTGCTAGGCGCGCTCGAGATCACCCGCAGCTACCGCTGGCCACGCGGGGTTGCCGCCAACGGGTCGTCGCGCCTCGACGAGACTCGTCACGTCGACGTCGTGACGAGAGCTGAGCTTCGCGCAGGCGAGTCGTTCGTCCGAATCGGCATCGCATTCGAGAACCCGAGCAATGACCACCGCCTCCGCGTGCACGTTCCCCTCGCGCGCCCGGCCGCGACGTCGTTCGCCGAGGGCCAGTTCGCTGTGGTCGAGCGCGGCAACGCGCCGGAGGGCGGCTCCGGTGAACGGCCCATCGCCACCTACCCCGCCCACGGCTTCGTCGACGCGGGCGGAGTGGCGCTCCTGCTCGCGCACGCGTGCGAGTATGAGCTCCTCGACGAGAGCGAGTTGACGCTGACCGCCCTACGCTCGATCGGGCTGATCAGCCGCTCGGCCCATCCATGGCGCGAGGAGCCGGCGGGCCCCGAGGTCCCGATCGCGGCCGCCCAGTGCCGTGGGCCGCAGAGCATCTCGTTCGCCGTCTACCCGCACGAAGGCTCGTGGGACGAGGCGGACGTGCTCGCCCAGGCCGAGCGCTACCGCCACGACTTCCTCGCCGTCGAAGGGACCGCTGAGGGTGCGAGCCTCGCAACCCGATCGGGGCCGGAGATCCTGCCCGACGATGTCGTGCTCTCGTCGCTCCGGCGCCGCGGTTCCAGCCTGGAGGCTCGCGTCGTCAACGAGAACCCTCAGGGGAGGACCGTCTCGGTGGCGGAGCGCGAGATCGAGCTCGGGGCCTGGGAGATCAGCACGCTGATACTCGACACCGGCTGATTGCAATACTGGCAATTGTGAGCGCGCCGGCAAGCGAGCACGGCGACGGCCGGCCGGCGGTGCGCCCGGTCCGCCTCGGCTTGGCGGGTCTTGGCCGTATTGGGCGCCTCCACGCCGAGCACCTCGCCGGGAGGACGCCCGCGGCCGAGCTGGTCCGCGTCGTCGACGTCGACGAGGCGGTGGCGCGAGACGTGAGCACCCGGCTCGGAGTCGAGTGGTCGACGTCCTTCGGCGACCTCCTGGACGACGTGGACATCGAGGGCGTGGTCATCGCGACGCCGACCCCGCTCCACGCCGCGATGATCGAGCAGGCAGCAGCAGCGGGGAAGCACGTCTTCTGTGAGAAGCCGCTCGCCTTCGACCTGGATGCCTCGCACAACGCGGTCGAGGCGGCGCGTTCCGCCCCAGTCGTCCTACAGGTCGGCTTCCACCGCCGGTTCGATCCCGACTGGGCGACGGCGGCCGCCAGGATCCACACGGGGCAGCTCGGCGACGTCTACCTCTTCCGCACGTCACTTCGCGACATGGCGCCCCCGCCGATCTCCTACGTGCGCGACTCGGGCGGGCTCTTCGTGGACGTCACGATCCACGACCTCGATACCGCCCGCTGGCTCGTCGGCGAGATCGACGAGGTCAGCGCGTTCGGTGCGGCGCGCTCCGACCCGTTCTTCGCCAAGCTCGGCGACGTCGACAACGCCATCGTCGCCCTTCGGTTCGCAAACGGTGCCCTGGGGGTGATCGACGAGACGCGCGCCGCCGGCTACGGCTACGAGTGTTCGACCGAGGTGGTCGGGTCGCGAGCGACGGTCCGGATCGGCGACCACCGGCGCCACCACGACGTCTGGCTGACTCCTGGGAGCGCCTCGGTCGACTGGGTCACCGACTTCACCGAGCGCTTCCGCGAAGCGTACCTCCTCGAGCTCGAGGAGTTCGCAACGGCGATCCGCGAGGGGCGGCAGCCGCACGTGACCGGCGAGGACGCGCTCTCGGCGTTCGTCCTGGCCCGCGCCTGCGAGCAGTCCTTCCGCGAGCGCCGGACGATCGCGCTCCGGCGCGAGGAGCGGGTCGGGCGCGTGATCTACGAGGCCGTCGCCTAGGGGTCGGCGGGCCGTGACGGCGACGGGCACGGTTCGCCTGACGGCAGCACAGGCACTTGTGCGCTTCCTCGCGCAGCAAGTGGTCGAGCGGGACGGCGTCGAGCACGTTTTCTTCGGGGGGTGCTTCGGGATCTTCGGCCACGGCAACGTCGCGGGCATCGGCGAGGCGCTCTACGAGGATCCAGGGGCGCTGACCTACTACCAGGCACGGAACGAGCAAGCGATGGTTCACGCCGCGGTCGGGTACGCGCGCATGCGCAACCGGCTCGGGGCATTCGTCTGCACGAGCTCGATCGGGCCAGGGGCCACGAACATGGTCACCGGCGCGGCGCTTGCGACGATCAACCGCCTGCCTGTGCTGCTGATTCCGGGCGACGTTTTCGCTTCGCGCCGTCCAGATCCGGTCCTCCAGCAGCTCGAGGTGCCGTGGCAGGGAGACGCGAGCGTGAACGACTGCTTTCGCCCGGTTTCGCGCTACTTCGACCGGATCGAGCGGCCGGAGCAGGTCGCCCCGGCAGCGTCGAGCGCGATGCGCGTGCTCGTGAACCAGGCGGATACCGGCGCCGTCACCCTCGCGTTCATGCAGGACGTCCAGGCGGAGGCATGGGACTTCCCGAAGGAGCTCTTCCGCAGACGCGTCTGGCGCGTACCGCGGCCTCGACCCGACGAACGGTCGCTCGCCGATGCTGCCGAGCTGATCCGCGGCGCGCGCCGCCCGCTCCTCGTCGCCGGCGGCGGAGTGATCTACTCGGAGGCGACAGGGGCGCTCAAGGCCTTCGTGGAGGCGACCGGCATCGCGGTCGGGGAGACGCAGGCCGGCAAGGGCTCGCTTCCGTACGACCATCCGCTTGCGCTCGGGGCTATCGGCGTCACGGGGACGTCGGCGGCGAACCGGCTCGCGGCCGAAGCCGACGTGGTAATCGGCATCGGCACGCGCTGGACCGACTTCACGACGGCCTCGAAGACCGCCTTCCAGAACCCGGCGGCCCGATTCGTCAACGTCAACGTCGCAGACGTCGACGCCGCCAAACTGGCGGGGCTCACCTTGGTTGGAGACGCCCGCGCGACACTCGACGCGCTCGCGCAACTGCTGGCGGGGTACGAGGTCGAGCGAGCCTACCGCGACCAGGTCGCCCGGCTCGTCGCCGACTGGCAGGCCGAGGTCGACCGGCTCTACCGCCTTGGCCACGAGCCGCTGCCCGCCCAGAGCGAGGTGATAGGGGCCGTGAACGAGGCCGCCGGCCCGGAGGACGTCGTGGTCTGCGCCGCCGGCTCGATGCCCGGCGACCTGCACAAGCTGTGGCGGACCCGCGACCCGAAGGGCTACCACGTCGAGTACGGCTACTCCTGCATGGGCTACGAGATCCCGGGCGGGCTCGGGGTCAAGCTGGCGGCTCCGGAGCGCGAGGTCTACGTGCTCGTGGGTGATGGGTCGTACCTGATGCTGCCGAGCGAGATCGTCACCGCGGTCCAGGAAGGGCTGAAGCTGACGATCGTGGTCGTCGACAACCACGGATTCAGCTCGATCGGCGGACTCTCGCGTTTCCTCGGCACCGACGGCTTCGGGACGCTGTACCGGTACCGCCGCGACGGGTCGCTCGGGCTCGACAGCGATCCCTCCCCCGCGCCCGTACTCCCCGTCGACCTCGCGGCGAACGCCGAGTCGCTCGGCGCGCGGGTGATCCGCTGCGCCGGCGTCGACGGGCTCAGGGCTGGACTCGAGGAGGCCAAGAGGAACCCCGGGACGGTCGTGCTCTACGTGGAGGTCGACCGGTACGCGGAGGTGCCGAGCTACGAGAGCTGGTGGGACGTCCCGGTCGCCGAGGTCTCCGGTGTGGAAGCCGTGCGCGAAGCCCGCGCCGGCTACGAGCAGGGACGCGCGCGCGAGCGGCCCCACCTGTGATCGAGGCCGTCGTCATCGGGCGCGTCGGGATCGACCTGTACCCGAACCAGATGCGGACGCCGCTGCGGGAGGTCAGGACCTACACTCGCTTCGCGGGCGGCTTCGCAGGCAACGTCGCAACGGGTCTCGCCCGGCTCGGGGTCGCCGCCGCGATCGTCTCGCGGGTCGGTGACGACCCGCACGGCGAGTTCGTGCGGGAGTGGCTGGCCGCCGAGGGCGTCGACGTACGCTTCCTGAGAATCGACCCAGACTGGCTGACGCCGCCGACCTTCTGTGAGATCTGGCCGCCCGACCGCTTCCCGATCCTGTTCTACCGCCGCCCGACCGCACCGGATTGGCAGCTCGCCCCAAGCGACCTCGACTTCGACATCGTCGCAGACGCGCCGCTTCTCTACGCTTCCGGAACGGGCCTCGCGCAATCGCCGAGCCGTGAGACGACGCTGGCGGCGCTCGCAGCGCACCGCGGCACGACCATCTTCGACCTCGACTGGCGGCCCACACTTTGGCCGGACGCCGCCGACTACCCGGTGCTCGCCGCGGAGGCGATCGCGGTTTCCGACCTTGTGATCGGCAACGAGGAGGAAGTCGCAGCGGCCCGGGTCGGCGAGGTTCCCCGGCTCGTCCTGAAGCGCGGCGAGCGAGGCGCGACCGTCTACGAGGGCGGCGCGGCGACCGACGTGCCCGGCCACTCGGTCGAGGTCGTCAACGGTCTCGGCGCGGGAGACGCGTTCGCGGCCGCCCTGGGCCATGGGCTCCTCAGGGGTCTCTCGCTCGTCGAGTCGGTCCGGCTCGGCAACGTGGCCGGCGCGCTCGTCGCCTCGCAGCTCGCATGCTCGGAGGCCATGCCGCGGCTCGAACAGCTCGAGGAGGCGCTGGTCTGAGCGACCTCCTGCTCAAGGACGGCGCCTGGACGCAGGTGACGCCCGAGAACGCGGGCTGGCGCCACCTCTCGTTCGGCGTCCGCCGCGGCTCCTTCTCGGCGGCGACAGGCGAGGCGGAGATCGCGCTCGTGCCGCTCGCCGGCCGGTGCCGCGTCGAGGCCAACGGGGAGAGCTGGGAGCTCGGCGGCCGGGCCTCGGTCTTCGAAGGCATGCCCTGGGCCCTGTACCTGCCCCGCGACACGGCGTACCGGGTCGAGGAGCTCGAACCGCTCGAGCTGGCCGTCTGCGGCGCGCGCTGCGAGCGTCGGCGCGAGCCGGTGCTCGTCGAGCCGGGCGCGGTTGAGATCGAGGTGCGCGGAGCAGGCAACGCGACGCGGCAGATCAACCACATCCTCAAACCGGAGTTCCCGGCCGAGCGACTGCTCGTAGTCGAGGTCTTCACGCCGGGCGGTAACTGGTCGAGCTACCCGCCGCACAAGCACGACGAGGACCGGCCGCCCGGGGAGGTCGTGCTCGAGGAGACCTACTACTACCGGACCGCGCACCCGGAGGCGTTCGCTCTCCAACGGCTCTACAGCCCGCGCCACGGCCTGGATCTGACGATGACGGTGGCTCACCGCGACCTGCTGCTCGTTCCGTTCGGCTACCACACGACCTGCGCGGCGCACGGCTACGACCTCTACTACCTGAACACGCTGGCTGGTGACCGACGCTCCATGGCAGCCGCCGACGACCCGGCGTTCGCGTGGGTCCGCCCGGCCTGGGAGCATTTGGAGAAGGACCCGCGAGTCCCGCTCGTGACGCTGTGATCCGCATCGCCAACGCGCCGGTGAGCTTCGGTGCGTTCGAGCTCACCGTCGGCGTCTCGCCGCACGTACCCGACCCGCTCGTCGTCCTCGACTCGATTGCGGGGTCGGGATACTCCGGCACAGAGCTTGGGCCACCGGGCTACCTGGGCGACGTCGACTCTCTGCGAGAGCGGCTCGACCACCGACGGCTCGCGCTGGCCGGCGGCTTCGTCCCGGTCCGCTTCGGCGAGGAGATAGGCCAGCTCGAGGAGGTGATCGACTTCTTCGACGCGGCTGGGGGCACGCCGAAGCTCGTGCTGGCGGACGACGGCGCGCGGGGACAGGCGGTGGACTGGCCGCGGCTGGCAGACGGCGTCGCCCGTGCGGCAGCGAGCGCACGGGCACACGGTTACTCGCCCACCTTCCACCACCACATGGGGTCGCGCGTCGAGACCCCCACCGAGATCGACCGGCTGCTCGAACTGACGGACGTCGGCCTGCTGCTGGACACGGGCCATCTACTCGCGGCCGGGGGTGACCCCCTGCGCGGGCTTCGCGACTGGCGGCACCGGATCGACCACGTCCACCTGAAGGACATTCGCCTCGACATCCTGCGGAGTTCGGCCGGTTGGGACGAGGCGTGGCGGAACGGCGTCTTCTGCGAGCTCGGCGCCGGCGACGCCGACCTCGAGAGCTTCCTCTCCGAGCTCGCGGGCACCGACTACGACGGCTGGGTGGTCGTCGAGCAGGACTGCTTTCCCG
>DATFXA010000211.1:0-8730 GCA_035258645.1 Gaiellaceae bacterium | reverse complement strand
CCTGTTGAGCCTGCAGCTGCTGCGTGTTCCGCTCGGCCATGCCATCGTGCTCGGCGATGAGGTAGATGAAGACGCCGAAGTAGGGCAGGACGATGACCAGGATGATCCAGCCGGCCTTTCCCCAGCCGCCGATGTCGCGCCTTCTGAAGATGTCCCCGAACACGACGATGAGCAGCCAGAACCAAATGACGAACGCGAAGATGACCAGCACGTCCCATAGGAAGCTGGCGAAGTTGTAGTTGGCGAGAATCAATACGCCCTCCTAGCTCGGGTTTGCGGTTATTCATAGCGTCTGGCACTGCGGGGCGCTCAGTCTTGCTCTACGCTCGCCGCTGGGGGAGCTTCTCGCCGGCGGCTGTTCGATGCTGGGTTTTGGCGGCGGGGGAGGGATTTGAACCCACGGGCGACCTTTCGGCCGCCAGCGGTTTTCAAGACGATCGCAGTTGCACTGTGGGAGCAGGATTCAGGTCTGATTGCGTCAGTCGTGCGTCAGTGACGCCGAGATAGGCGTCGAGCAGTTCAGCTGCCTCGCTCTCGTTGCCCGGCAGAAGGTGGCCGTAGCGATCGAGCGTAATCGTGATGCTGGCGTGGCCCATGTGGGTCGCGAGAGCCTTCACGTTCACGCCTGCCCGGATCATCAGGGACGCGAAGGTATGGCGACACTCGTGCAACGTGACCGGCTCGAGTTCGTGCGTCTGCCAGCACGCCTGCGCCTGCAGGGCGACCTTGCGATCGTCGAAGATCTTCTCGCCGTCGACGGAGAAGATCAGGCCCGTACGACCGGACGAGCTGAGCTTCACCTGGGCCAGGTACTGACGAAGAACCTTTGCCACCGGGACGGTTCTCCGGCCGGAGTGTGACTTCGGCTCGACGAACCCGTGCGAGCGCGGATCGTAGGAACGCTCGACCCGGATCAGGCCCTTCTCGAAGTCGAGATCCTCGAAACGCAGCGCCATCAACTCGCCACGACGAAGCCCGGCATAGAGGGCGGTCGCCCATAGGGGTCTCTCGGCCTCTGGGAGGGCTTGTAGGCCTCGCGGCCTCTTCCGGGGTGACGATCCGGTCCCGCTTTCCGCGGACCGCAGGAAGCGCGAGCGAGACCGTCGGATTGGTCGCAAGTTGTCCACGTTGGATAAGTCGCCGGTAGAGCGCGCGCACCGGCATCAGCGAATTGCGGATCGTCGAGGGATCGAGGCCCTCGCGATGGAGGTCGTCGGCCAGCTCCTGAAGTTGCTGGCGGCCGAGCTTGTCGACCTTCTCGTCTCCGAGCCTCGCCAGCACGTGTTTGCTCATGGACTGCTCGTAGCCGTGCAGCGCCGACGGCTTGTAGCGATCACCCGAACGGGTGCGGATCAATCCCGAGCTGGCGCCCTCGAGCCACTCGTCCCAGGCCTGCCGTAGCGTCGTCTGGGAACTCGCGCGGATGATGCCGGCGTTGACGCGGTCGATCGTCGTCGCGCGCCAGGCCTTCGCTTCCTTCGAGGTCGGAAAACTCTTGCGGATGCGCTTGTTGTCGCGGGCGACCCAGACCGATGCCTCGTAGCTCGAGCCGCCCTTGCGGATGCCGGTGGCCATGCTGCTCCTCTCGTTTGTGGTGCGAATCGGTACTTTCCGCCGGGCCGGCACGGTTTGGAACCGGTAGCAGGCTCCTCTCCTGTGCCCGGCCTCCAGCCTCGAGATCTAGCCGGAAGGCGACAGAAAGGACGTCGAGCAGGATCATGCTTCCGTCGCAAGCGAATGAGCGGTGTGAGACGATCGCAACCTAGCCTCACCCGAGAGGAGGTCGCGATGGCGCGACGTCAGGAGTCGGTTACCCTTCCCGCCTTCCCAGGTATCGCTCTCAAGCGGGTCGAGCTTGCAAAAGGCTACGCGTTCGGGAAGCCGAGGGGCGGAAAGGTCGAGATCTTCAAGGAGAAAACGAGGGCCCAAGCGAGGGAGAAAACGGGGGCGACCCTGGAATGCGTCTGTTCTGGTGGCAACGGCGGATGCGAGATCTTCGTCGAGGGCGGTATCGCGTCCTGCACGAACGACACTTGCAATTCCTGCACCTGGAGGGTGCGCGTGCCGAGCGATGCCTTCGTGGTCTACCTCAGCGAGGTCTTCCAGCCGTAAGGCTCGAGGGCAACTCGCTCAGCGGAGCACCCGCTCGATCCGCGGCCAGTCCTCGGGACGCCAGACGCCGGCATCGACGTCGCAGTCCCGGAGCGCATCCAGCCAGGCCAGTTGCTCGGGGGTCAGGCGCGTCTTTCCGACCTTGAGTCTCGACGAGGCTGCCGCGCTCGAGGCCTGCCGGCGCGAGCAGGAGCGCGAGCCGGCCGACCTGATTGGACGCCGGGCCGCCTAGGCGCATTAGGGCGCTCGCAAAGGCTTTAGACAGGTTGGTTGCGCTGGTCGTAGTGCAGCAAGCGGTCGCAACATGAAGGAGCAGGGGTCGCGACAGGAAGGAGCAGGCCATGAAGGTTCGATGTCGCCGCATGAAGGGGCTGATAGCGGTCGTGGCACTGACGCTCGCCGCAGCTGTACTACCGCCGATCGCATCGGCAGCGAAGCCCGTCTTCATCCCACCGTCACTCCCGCCCGATGAACTGATCACGGGCGAGTGTGCGTTCCCCGTCCTGGTCCATAGCGTCGTCGACCAAGAGGTGGTGAGGATCTTCGACGATGGGCGCGTGACCATCACCGGCACGGCGACGCGCCAATTCACCAACACCGCGAACGGGAAGTCCGAACAGTTCGTGGTCTCCGGAACCGAGTTCTTCACGCCGAACTCCGACGGAACGACCACGGCGCGGCTCGAGGGGCTGCACATGCCGTCTCTGCCTCCCGGGCTTCCGGGTCAGGGCTTCCTCTGGATCACCGCCGGGCCGGTCGTCGCGCAACTCGATGCCAACGGGAACGTGATCAGCATCAGCAGACTCGGCAGCGCGGTGCTGCACGACATCTGCGCCGATCTCGCATAGCCGGGGGGCCGCTCGGGGACAATGGTCGCATCGGGGCTGCCGGCGCGAGCAGGAGCGCGAGCCGGTCGATCTGATCGGGCGCGTGGCCGCCTAGGCGTACCGGCTCAGCGATGGCTCCTGCCGCATCGGAGCCATCGCTACCCTCGAAGACGGAGCCGGGCGTGCTGTTCTCGGAGCTGCCGCAGCGGAGACGCCCTCTCCGAGCTCCGGGAGCATCCTCTCTCCAGAGGCGCCCGGCTCCACTTCTTCGCTGCGCAAGTCTTCAGGCATCGACCCGCGTTGTCATGGGCCGAACGGCCCATCTTCGTATCGCGGATGTAAAGCCGGACGGAATCCATGGCGCAGCAATCGTGAGCCGGGGCTTGGCCGCCCGATGCCTGCGGCAAGCTGAACGGCCCGCCAGCCCAGGGACGGGGTTTAGGCGTGCCCCGGCTCAAGTGAGCCCCTTTCGGCACCAGCGGCCGGCTTCCTCGGAAGCACGTTGGACTCCGGACCCCGGCTTCTCAGATCTCGTAAGGAATCAAGAGCCGCCGGCACCAGCTACCAGCCGTGTCTAACCCGGCTGCGGAGGCCGCCAGCCTCCAGGGGAGAGGATATGGAGGCCGCTCTTAGGGTGCGTCCACTCTAGCCTCCGCTTACCGGGCGACGACCAATTTTACCCCTCGCGTTTTGGGCAGCCGAGGTCGCGCATAGTGATGATTACCGCTTTGCTTTTCCGGGTATCCGATCCGTGAGCCGAGGGGTCCTGGACTGACGGCGGGTGCCAAGGGAGGGGGCGCCTTCGGAGCCCCTCGGCCCTTAGTGCCCGTTACAGCCACTAGGCGAGCAGCTCAAGCAGCCGTAAGTCTGAGCCTCGGGCCGGGAGGATGGGAAGCGTCCTGACGAGGCGCGTCGTCACATGTCGGGGTTTGCAGCCGGCGCTGGCGAATCCACGTCTCCCGCTTGCGTCAGCCTTGCGTCAGCAACGCGCAAGAGCTGTTCCGCGAACCCCGATCGTCACCGTGACTACGAAGACGGCAAAACCGCCGGGTTAGCAGCGGTTTCACCATTCTTACGGCGGGGGTGGGATTTGAACCCACGGGCGACCTTTCGGCCGCCAGCGGTTTTCAAGACCGCCCCGTTCGACCGCTCCGGCACCCCGCCGAACTGCATTGTCGCGGAGCCGGACTGCGCTCGGTGGGACGGACCCCCGCCGCGTCAGTCTCTGCAGAGGTAGCCGGGGCCTGACGCAGAATCTAAGGCGATGCCCGACGAACAGCGGGAGCTGGAGGCTGCGTGGCAGGCGCTCGCCGAACGTGAGCGCCGCGGCGACGAGGCGACGCGGCAGCGCGCGGCCGAGCTCGAGGAGCGAAGCGCCCGAGTTTCGGCGCTGTGGGAAGAGCTCAGCGAACGCTCGACCGAGCTCACCGCGCAGGAAGTAGATCTCAGAAACCGGGAAGAGGCCCTGGCGAGCGGCCGCGAAGAGCTCGAGCGAAAAGACCGGCTCGTGCGCGACGCCGAGGCGGCCGTCGAGGCGGGCCGCACGGAGCTTGTCGAGCTCGAGAGCCTGCGATCCGACGTCAAAGGCCGTTCGTTCGAGCTCGACGAGCGCGGTGAGTGGGTGGCGGCTGCGGAGCTCGAGCTCGCCCAGCGTGAGCAGGGCCTGATCGGACGCGAGCATGAGTTGCAGCGGCAGTTCGCCGAGATCGAGGCGCGGGAGGCGGCGGTCGCCGAGCTCGCGGCCCGGGAGGCGGAGCTGTCCCGGCTGCACGCGGCCGTTTCGGCGGACGAGGACCGCTTGGCCAAGCTCCTCGCAGAAGCTGAGCGGCGGCTCGCCGAGCTTCTTCCCCGCGAGGAGGCTGCGCGGCGGGCAGCCGCCGAGGTCGAACAGCGCGAGCCCCGCCTCCAGCGGCTCGGCGAGCAGCTCGAGATCCGGGCCGGGCGGCTGGCGGCAGGCGAGGCCCGGGTTGCGAATGGGCTACGCGACATCCGCGAGGAACAGCGCCGCTACCAACAGCTGCAAGCGCAGCTCACGGACATCGAAGATCGCGAGGGCAAGCTGAGGCAGCTGTCCGCCGAGCTCAGCCAGCGCGGAGCGTTGCTGACTGTGGCCGAGGGGCTCGTGGCCACTCGTGAAGCGCAGGCGACGGACCTCGAGCGATCGGTCGAACGACGGCAACAAGCGCTCGACGCCCGGGAGAAGGAGCTCGAGCGGTTCGAGCAGACCCTGAATGCGCGCGAGCAGGCGCTCGACTCGGCCGAGGGCGATCTCGATCAGCGCCGCCGCCTGCACGTCGGCGCAGTGACGCCCGAGCCTACGTAGGCCCGATTTCCGCAGGAGCGCCGTGCTCCTGCAGAACGGCAGGAACCTCGACCGACCCGTCCTCGCGCTGGAAGTTCTCCAGCACGGCCAGCAGCCAGCGGTCGGTCGCGGCCGTGCCGTTCAGCGTGTGCACCGGCTGGGGCCCGCCGTTCGGGCGGAAGCGAATCTGCAGGCGCCGCGCCTGAAAGTCCGTCGTGTTGGAGCAGGACGTGATCTCGCGGTAGCGCTCCTGGCTCGGGAACCACGCCTCGATGTCGTACTTCCTCGCCGCGGGCGCGCCTAGATCGCCGGCGGCGACGTCGACCACCCGGTAGGGCAGTCCGACCGTCTGCACGAGCTCCTCCTCGAGCGCGAGCATTCGCTCGTGCTCGTCCCACGAGTCCTCCGGTCGGCTGTAGACGAACATCTCGACCTTGTCGAACTGATGGACGCGGAACATCCCATGCGTGTCCTTGCCGGCCGCTCCGGCCTCACGGCGAAAGCACGTCGAGTAGCCGGCGTATCGGAGCGGGAGCGACTCGACGTCGAGGATCTCCTCCATGTGGAAGCCGGCCAGGGCGACCTCTGAGGTGCCGGTCAGGTAGAGCCCGTCGCTCGGGATCGCGTAGATGTTCGAGATCTCGGTTGGGAAGAAGCCCGTCCCGTACATCGCCTGCTCGCGAACGAGCACGGGCGGGCGCATGAGCGTGAAGCCGCGCTCGACGAGCCGGGCGATCGCGAGGCGAAAGATCGCCTGCTCGAGCAGCGCGGAGTCGCCCACGACATAGCCGAAGCGTGAGCCGGAGAGGCGCGCGGCACGCGCCATCTCGAAGTCGCCGAGCTCGAGATGGTCGCGCGGGTTTTCGAGCTTCGGCGGCTCGCCCCAGCGGCGAATCTCGACCGAGTCATCCTCGGTATCGCCGTCGGGAACGTCCGGGTGCGGCGGGTTGGGCAGCTCCTCGAGCGAGGCGTCGCGGGCGGCGGCTGCCGCGTCAAGCTGCTCCTCGGTCTGCCGCAGCTCCTCCTTCACCTGTTTCAGCAGCTCGACCTGCTCGGGCGTGGGCCTGCCCTGTTGTTTCTGCCGTGAGCGGAGGTCGTCGACCTTCGGGACGAGCTCGCGCCAGCGCTCGTCGGCCTCGAGCCAGGCATCGAACGCCTCGCCGGCGCCCTTGCGCGCAAGCGCGGCCCGGTAGGCGTCCGGGTCGTTGCGCGCGGCCTTCGCGTCGATCACGCGGGTGCCGCTGCTACTGCTTCTGGGTCAGGAACGCGACCAGATCGGCGAGCTGCTTGGCAGGCAGCTTGGCGTACGTCGTCGGCATCAGGTTCTGGTACCCGGACTGGATGTAGACGGCCGGGTCGGTGATCGACTCCGCGGCGAACTGTTGCTCGGTCCCACGATTGGCCTGTTTCGCGTACTGCGGCAGCTTGTCGAGATCCGGGCCGATCGTTCCGTGCGAGCCTGCGGGCGTGAAGGTGTGGCAGCCGGTGCACCCTTGCGCCTCGAACACCTTCTTGCCGGCCGCGGGATCGCCTTTCGCGAGCACCGGCGTCGTCGTGGTCGGCGTAGGCGGTATCCCGCTGACGCCGTTCGCTGTCGGCATCACGACGCCCTGCGAACCACAGCCCGCAGCCACGAGCACCGCTACTCCGGCGAGGACTGCGACGGCGACGCGCATGGGGCGTGAGTCTAATCGCGCAGGAGCCTTGTTCGGCTCCAGGTAAAAACAGCAATCGCCACGAGCGCGCCGAAGCGGAGGATGTCGAAACCCGAGTCGTTGACGATGAGCGAGACGGCCAGCGCGACCAAGAGCGCGTCGAGCGTTCGCGACCGTGGCCGAAAGAGCGCGAAGACGACAAGAGTGACGAGCGAGACGATCGAGATCTCGAGGTGATCGCTCTTGTTGACGATCCCGCGCCATGAAATGTGCAGCCGGTGGCCGAGGTCGGAGAGAACGCGGTGGGGGCCGCCTCCGACGGCGTGCGTGACGTGGCTCGAGCCGCCGGTCAGGGCGTCCAGCCCGACGAGCGCGAGCGCCGCGACGATCACGCTGGCCGCGGCCAGCGCGGCACGAAGCGCCGTCACACGACCGCGGACGCCGAGCAGGGCGAGCATCGCAAAACCCGCCGCGTACACGATCAGCCCGCCGCCGTCGGCGCCCAGGCGGCTCCAGCCGACCACGACCAGTGAGGCGAGCGCGACGACGGGGAGCAACGGCTGCGCCACGAGCGCGCCGAGCGCGAGCGTGGGGCCGAGGAGGAGCGTCTCGATCTGGTTGGTGAGCCCGAAGAAGCGCCCGCCGCCCTCGGGGTGCGGGCCCAGCGCAGCAAGCGAGACGGTCGAGCTCGAGGCGCCGAGAAAGACGGCATAGGCACCCAGTAGCCCGGCCAGGGCGCAAGCCAACGCGCGCGGATCGGCAGTCACGAGCGCGAGCGGGACGGTCAACGCGAGCGCGATTGCTCCGCTCCACCAGGGGATGCCGTGCTCGATATGGAGCGCCGAGGCGATCGTCGATGCGAGCACCATCGCCGGGATAGCGAGCAGGCTCGCGCGGGCGAACAACCGCGAGCGCAGCAGCCAGGCGAGTCCCGCGAAGCCGAAGACGAGTCCGATCAGGACGCGCGTGCTCCGCTTGCGGGCGAAGTGCGCCGCGTTCAGGCGCGCGTTCATCGACTCGAGCTCGCCGGGCGCGTTTCGAGCTCGCCGGGAGGTCAGGATCGGCTTCTCGCCGCGCTCGAGCGAGCGCACAGCGGGCGCGACGTCCGCGATCGATACGAGCCCCGGAATGTGGGTCGAGCTCGAGAGGAGCACGCCGTGATAGCCGCCTCCGACGATCGCGATCGGATAGCGCGCGAGGTTGTGGTGCCTGCCCGACGGGGGAAGCGCGACGTAGATCGTCACCGGCGCCGGTGGGCCGCCCAGCGAGATCAAGGGCTTGCCGCTCGGCTTCCCTCCGAGCAGCGAGTTCTCGAGCTTGCCGTGAGTGAGCGAGAGGAGCGCCGTTTCGCGGCTCACACTCGATCCGGAAGCGGGAACCATCGAGCCGACGGCGCCGCGAGACGCGTAGAGCCGCGGCGGAAAGAGCGGAACGACGCGAACGGCGACCCTCGGCTCCGCGACGGCGTTCGACGCCGACAAGAGCAGTCCCGCGGCTACGATTGCAATGAAACTCTTTGCCCTCAAGAAAGGCCGATTCTCAATGAAGCGCAAGTCATACGGTCGCGACGCCGGGCTCTCCCTCCGGATGTTCTTCACGAGCTTCCTGCTCGGGCTGCTCTATGTCGTGTTCGGCGTCGTTCTCATCTCGTACCTGAACTTCGGGCTGGTGCCGGTGCTCTTGATCGTGGTCGGGCTCGCCTTCTTCCAGTACTACACCTCCGACAAGCTCGCCCTGAGGGCCGCGGGGGCCAGGGTCGTGGAACGGGATGAGGCGCCCGAGCTGCACGACCTGGTCGAGCGGCTCTGCGCGATGGCCGACCTCCCGAAGCCGA
>DATFXA010000210.1:0-2515 GCA_035258645.1 Gaiellaceae bacterium | reverse complement strand
TCGCGCTTGCTCTGCTCGTGCGAACCGCCTCGCTGACGTTGCGCCGACAGGCAACGTCGCTCGCGACACGCACCGCTGAGCTCAGCGACGCCTACGCCGTGCTCGAACAGGACGCACTCGAGGCCGTCGAGACGCTGAACGCGACGGTCGACGCGCGCGATCCCTACACGGCCGGCCACTCGCAGCGCGTCCAGGAGATCGCCCTGTCCGTCGCCCGAGAGCTCGGAGTCGTTGGCCGGGACCTCGACGCGATCGGCCACGCGGGGCTCTTCCACGACATCGGCAAGCTCGGCGTGCCGGATGCGATCCTGACCAAGCCGGCGAAGCTGACCGCGCAGGAGTACGAGCTGATGAAGCAGCACCCGTCCGACGGCGCCGAGATCGTGGCCAAGTTCGGCAGGCTACGTGACGCTGTCCCGCTGATCCGCCATCATCACGAGCGCTGGGACGGACGGGGGTATCCGGACCGACTGGCCGCCGACTCGATTCCGCTCGGCGCCGCGATCGTCGGGCTCGCCGATGCCTGGGATGCGATGACGACCGACCGCCCGTACCACCGCGCACTCGAACCGGCCGAGGCGCAAGCAGAGCTACGGCGGCACCGCGGCACCCAGTTCGCGCCGATGGTCGTAGACGCTTTCTTCCGGGTCTACGAACGGTCGGGGGCGGCCGACCGCGACCCCGTGCGGACTGCTGAGCCGCTCCTCGTCATGACCCGGACCGCCTACTAGCCGCGGCCCAGAGGTCAGATCCCCCACAAGAGCGATTCGAACGAGGGCGCGATCGAGGATGCTTAGCGTGCGGCGAGGCTCGGAGGAGGGCAAGTTCGATTAGCGGCGAGAGACTGACGAGTAGCGCTCACGGGCGGCGACTGAGGCGTCTGGTCGGACGCGCGAGACGCCGTCCGCGCGAGCCTGCAGGCGTTGGCGCCCTGATCGGCGTCACCGAGCTCGTCCGGGCCGAGAGCGATCTCCCGACCGTCCTATCGCTGATCGCGCGTACGGTCGCGGAGGTGGTCGGCTTCGGCACGGTGGTCCTCAATCTCTATCGCCCGGAATGGGACGACTTCTGCGTCACGACCGTTCACGGCGACAAGGAAGTCCAGCACGCGCTGCTCGATAGCACCTACAGCCGCGAAAGCTGGACGCAGTTGCTGGACGACCGCTTCCTCAGGCACGGCGTGTTCTTTATCAAGGACGGGGAGTTCGATTGGGAAGGGGACGCCGGGAACCGCTACGTCCCCGTCCGCGAGGTCAGCGACCACCCGGACGCGTGGAACCCGGACGACGAGGTGTTCGTGCCGCTCTACGGACCGGGCGACGAGCTCCTGGGAATTCTCTCCCTCGGCGACCCGGCCTCGGGCCTCCGGCCGAGCGACGAAGAGCTGGGCTTGCTTGTCGGCCTCGCCCAGTACGCAGCGCAGGCGCTCGCGGCCGCACAGGCGGCGATCGTGCGAGAGCGGTACCGCGCGGCACTCGAGGAGCTGATGCACGTCTCCTCCGGGCTGACGCAAACGCTCTCGCCTGACTCGATCATGCGCTCCGTCTGCAACGGCATCGCGAACGCGCTCGGCTTCCAGAAAGTGTGCGTCGATCTCCTGGCCGAGGACGGACAGACTCTCGTGACCCGCGCCGCAGCCGGCTGGGCCGGCACCGACCCTATGCTGACCGAGAACCTCTCCCTCAGGGAGATCGCGTCGCTCTTCGACTCCGAGTTCGAAATCGCCGGATGCTTCCTGGTTCCGGGCGAGGTGGCGCGGGGAAGGGTGGCTGCGAGCCAGGTGATCTATGAGTCCGAGTTCAACGGCCACGGTCCGCACGCTTGGAATCACCACTGGCTCGTAATCCCGTTGCGCGGACCCCAGGAGGAGATCATCGGCGTGATCTGGGTCGACGAGCCCGAGGACCGCCTGCTGCCGGGACAGGAACGGCTTCAGGCGCTCAGGATCTTCGCCAACCAGGCGGCGAGCGCGCTGACGCTCGCGACGCAATTCGAGCAGATGCGCTACCTAGCCGACCACGATCCCCTCACGCAGCTCCCGAACCGTCGCGCCTTCATGCGCGAGCTCGAACGCGGCGTCGCCGAGGCCCTCGAGGCCGATCACCCACTCGCCCTGATCGTGCTCGACCTCGACGGGCTCAAGGAGCTGAACGACCAGCACGGGCATGCGGCCGGCGACGAGTGTCTCGTCCGGATCGGCCGGCTGCTGCGGACAGAGCTCCGTCCGGGAGATCGGGCGTTCCGGATCGGCGGTGACGAATTCGCGATCCTCCTCCCGGCGACGAACGCCCACGGCGCTGACGAGGTCATGTCGCGGCTGGTGGAATGGCTCGAGCGAAGCGGTCGTTCCTCGGTTCTGCGTCCTCGAGCGAGCTTCGGGGTCGCCGCCACCAGCGCCGGGCTGGAAACCCAGGAGAGCCTTCTCCACGCGGCCGACGAGGCGATGTACCGCTCGAAGAACCGGCGGAAGCTCTCCCGTTCGGGGAACTAACCTAGACCGGCTCTCGCGCTCGGT
>DATFXA010000209.1:0-6890 GCA_035258645.1 Gaiellaceae bacterium | reverse complement strand
GCAGTGGCCAACGGAACGATCGCCGGCGGTCAGATCACGGCGGGACCCGTGACGGTCTTCACCCCGTGGTCGTGCAGGCAGCGGTTCGCCGTCATCGGCGTGCTCACGTCGGGATCGTTCGCAGGGGTGCTCACGCACTACGGCTTCCCGAACGCGGGTGGTTGCACCGCCGTGGCCGCGACTTTCGCGGGCTCGGCGACGCTCTAGCCGCAGGAACTAGTGGCGGAAGTGGCGGCGATGGCTGAACACCATCGTCGCCCCCGCCTCCTCGACCGACGCGATCACTTCCTCGTCCCGCTTCGAGCCGCCCGGCTGGATGAAGGCCGAGACGCCCGCCCGGATGGCGAGCTCGGGCCCGTCGGCAAACGGGAAGAACGCATCGGAGGCAAGGACTGCGTCCTGAAGCGGATGCCCGTGTTCGCGCGCCTTCTCGAGCGCGAGCCGCACCGAGTCGACACGGCTCATCTGGCCGGCCCCGATGCCGAGCGTCTGGAGGTCGCGCGCGAGCACGATCGCGTTCGAGGTCACCTGCTTGCAGACGCGCCACGCGAAGAGAAGGTCGCCCCAGAGCGACTCGCTCGCAGACCCGCACACGATCTCCATCCCGGCGCGGTCCTCGATGTCCCAGTCGCGATCCTGGACGAGCACCCCGCCGAGGACGCGCTTGAAGTCCCGTTCCCCCGGAGCATCACGCCGCCGCTCCCGGTCGACGAGGATCCGCGTCGCCGGCTTCTGGGCCAGCGTCTCCAACGCACCGTCCGCGTACCCGGGGGCGAACAGCACCTCGACGAACTGCCCGACGATCAGGTCGGCGACCTCCTCTGAGACCGGCCGGTTGAGGGCCACGATGCCGCCGTAGGCGGAGACCGGGTCGGCCGCCAGCGCGCGCTCGTACGCGTGCTCGATCGAGCCCGCCACCGCCACGCCACAGGGATTCGCGTGCTTGACGATCACGCACGCAGGAAGCTCGAACTCGCGCAGGCAGAGCCGCGCCGCGTTGAGGTCGTTGAGGTTGTTGAACGAGAGCTCTCGCCCGTGTAGTTGCTCGACCTGAGAGAGCAGGTGACGCCGTGCCCCGATCTCTGCGTAGTAGGCGGCGCGCTGGTGCGGGTTCTCGCCGTACGAGAGATCGAGCACCTTCTCGAACGCCGGGATCAGGCGATCCGGGAAGGTGTCGCGGTCCATGAACCAGGCCGCGATCGAGGCCTCGTAGGCTGCCGTCACCGAGAACGCCTCGGCGGCGAGCTCGCGCCGCGTGTCGAGCGACAGCCCCCCGTCCTGCCGGAGCTCGTCGAGCACGCGCTCGTACTGCGGCCCCCGGCAGACGGGAGCGACGTGGGCGAAGTTCTTCGCCGCCGCCCGCAGCATCGCCGGGCCGCCGATGTCGATCACCTCCACGGCCTCCTCCTCGCGGACGCCGTGCTTGGCAACCGTTTCGCGGAACGGATAGAGGTTGACGCAGACCAGGTCGAGCGGCTGGATCTCCTGCTCCTCGAGGGCCGAGAGATCGTCCGGCTCGTCACGTCTGGCGAGGATGGCCGCGTGGATCCGTGGATGCAGGGTCTTGACGCGGCCACCCAGCAGCTCCGGCACCTGGGTGATCTCCTCGATCCGAGTGACGGGGATCCCCATTTGTTCGAGGTACTCGCTCGTCCCGCCGCTGGAGACGATCTCTGCGCCGAGGTCGACGAGGCCTTGCGCGAACTCGTCTAGGCCCGACTTGTCGTAGACCGAGATCAGGGCCCGCTTGATCACGCAGAGACGAGCTCCGAGACGATTCGCGGCAGGAGCTCGTGTTCGACCGCCTGGACGCGTGCACGCAGTGAATCGACCGTGTCATCGGGCCGCACAGGCACTCGCTCGGCCGCGATCACCGGCCCGGTGTCGACCCCCTCGTCCACGTAATGGACGGTTGCGGCCGTCTCCGAGACTCCGGCGGCGAGCACGTCCTCGATCGGATGCGCGCCGGGGAACTCCGGCAACGGTGCGGAGTGCGTGTTGACGATTCGACCGGGAAAGCGGTCGAGAAACGGCTTGGTGAGCAGGTTCATGTAGCCGGCACAGACGATCCAGCGAACGCCCCGCTCTTCGAGGAAGTCCGCCATCGCTAGATCTCGCTGCTCGCGGCTCGGGAACTCGACGGCTGGGAAGGCACCGGCCTCGATGCCGGCGCGGGCTGCGCGGTCGAGGGCCGGCGCCTTGGTCTTGTTCGAAGCGACGGCGCTGATCGGCAGGCCGGCGTCGATCATCGCCTGCAGGTTTGTCCCTTCGCCGCTGACGAGAACTCCGATCAGCGGATTTCTCCGATCACCAGGCCGTCGGCGGCCTGATCGGCAGGCACGACCGCGCAGAAGCCGATCCCGAGGTTGAAGACGCTTCGTAGCTCGGCCTCCTCGACACGGTGCGCGAGCCAGTGGAAGACCGGCGGGCGCTCCCACGCGTCCCAGTCGATTTCCGCCTGCCTGCCCTTCGGGAGCACGCGAGAGAGGTTGCCGAGGATGCCGCCGCCCGTCACGTGCGCGAGTGCCAGGACCTGAGCCCGAGATCGGAGCGCCTGTACGTCCTCGAGGTAGAGCCGGGTCGGGGCCAGCAGGTCCGGCCCGTCGTAGTCCTCCTCTTCGAGCACACGTCGCACGAGCGTGAAGCCGTTGGCGTGGACGCCGGCCGAGGGAAAGCCGAGCACGGCATCGCCCGCCTGGACGCGCCTTCCGTCGACCAGATCGTTACGGTCGACGAGCCCGACGCACGTCGCCGCGAAGTCGAGCTCGCCCTCGCGGTACACGTCTGGCATCTCAGCGGTCTCGCCGCCGACGATAGCGACCCCGGCACGTCGACAGACCTCCGCCGCGCCCTCGACGAGCTCTGCCACCTGCTCCAGCTCGACCCGGTCGGCGGCGACGTAATCGAGCAGGAACAGCGGCTTCGCCCCCGTGGTGATGACGTCGTTGATGCAATGGGCGGCGAGGTCCCGTCCGCCGTCGCGAAGCCGGCCGGCCCGGCGCAGGAGGATCAGCTTCGTGCCGACGCCGTCCGTCGTCGCGACGAGGAGGCGATGCTCGTCGAGCGAAAACAACCCCGCGAAGGCGCCGAACCCCTTCGCCCCCGTCGACTCGACGGCGGTTCGCAGCCGCTCGACCACGGCCTCGGCCGCGGTGAGCGAGACACCGGCCTCGGCGTACGTCCTGCGACTCACAGCCCGAGTCTAAGCGGCCTCCCGGCCGAGGAGGGTTACGCGAACAGCTCCCCGTCGAGCTGCGGACGCCCCGGCGGACCGCCGTCGACGAAGCGTACGAACGCGTCCCCGACGTGGACGCTTGACTCGTCGACGACGGAGTCGAGCAGCTGCGCGAGCGCGCTCGCCTGAGCGTCCGGGTCCTCGGACTTCAGGCGCAGGCCCGCGAGCCTCATCGTCTCGCTCTCGGCGAGCAGATCCTCGACCCATTCCCTGGGCGGGTGGATCTCGATCCTGTAGCCGGCGCCTGTGGCGACGAAGGTCCGGCGTCCCGGGTACTCCTGGACCCGCAGCTCGTAGCGCTGGGCGCGCTCCATCACCTCGATGAACTCGTCCTCGTCGAGCGCGAAGCCGACGTGGTCGATGCGGGGGAGATCCCACTGCCCCGGCTGGACTACCACGTTGACGGCCCCACGCTCGAGCTCCGACAGGCGCAGCCGAAAGCCCTGCTGGTCGAGTTCCTCCCACGGCACGCCCGCCTCGAAGTAGGTCTGCTCGTCGCCGATGCGGCCATAGCGAGCGACGAGCTGGAACCCGAGCTTCGCGATGTAGCGCGCCTCGACCTCCCGCACCTTGCTCGTCACCAGGTGGTAGTGGAAGAGCTGCACGGCATCTACGCTAGACCCTCGTGCTGCTGTACCACGTGTGGGTCGGCCCGCACGGGCCGTCGCTGGTGACGAGCTGGGCGCTCGAGCCGTGGCAGCTCCTGCCGGCGGCGTTGCTGGCGTTTGCCTACGGAAAGCGAACGAGGACGCTGCGCCTGCGCGGAACGCCGGTTGCCGCGTGGCGGCGGTTGGTCTTCTGGCTTGGCTTCTCGCTCCTGCTCGTCGCGCTCGTCTCGCCAATCGACGCCTTCGCCTCCGAGTTTCTCTTCATGCACATGCTCCAGCATGTCCTGATCGGAGACCTGGCCCCGCTCTGCTTCGTCGTAGGCCTGACAGGGCCGGTGCTGCAACCGCTGCTGCGTTTTCACTGGGTCAACAAGCTCCGCATCCTGACCCACCCGCTGATCGCCCTGCCGCTTTGGGCCTACAACCTCGTCCTCTGGCACATCCCGTTCATGTACCAGGCGGCGCTGCACAACCCCAGCGTCCACGCCTTCGAGCACATCAGCTTCTTCGCCTTCGGCGCGCTGATGTGGTCGCCGGTCGTCGAGACGTTGCCCGGGCCGGAATGGTTCGGCACCGGCTTCAAGCTCGGCTACATCGCGGTGGTGCGGCTCTTCGAGACGGCCTTCGGCAACGTCTTCGTCTGGTCCGGCACGGTCTTCTACCCGTACTACGTCCGGCCCCATCCGCGCTGGGGAATCACCCCGCTGCACGACCAGGCGCTCGCGGGGACGGTGATGATGATCGAGGGCTCGCTCGTCACGATCGCTGCGCTCGCCTGGCTTTTCCTGCGCCTCGCGGCAGAGGGCGAGCTGCGGCAGGAGCTGCTCGAGCGCGGGCTCGATCCTCGGGTCGTCCGTCGCGCGGTTAGGTACGGGAGAGGGCAGGAGCTCTCGGGCTGACGCTGAACTCCGCGTAGGCAGGTTCTCCCAGAAAGGAGAGAGCAATGGAAACGTCCGGCATGCGGAACATGCCGAGCGGAGCGCGACTGCCGATCCCCGGCAATGCCGAGTTCGCGGTCTACTTCATCATCGAAGTGATCTTCGTGATCATCTGGATCTCGGCAGAGAGCGTGAACACCCGGGACTGGGTCTTGTTCACGACGATCCTGACCGCGTTCTACGTGCTCAGCCGCGGCATCGCCAAGGCGAGTCGCGTGCTGGAGCAGTAGCGGGCCCTCGCCAGGTTTGCTGGGGGAGCCTCCCGGTTCCCCCAGACCTCTTCCACGGGTCCGCTTCAGCGGACACGCGCTGTCGCGCCCGTCTCGAACCGAAGCTTTGCGCCCTCGCGCGGGATGACCGTCGGGTAGTCCCGCGTGAGGCACGCGCGGCAGAACGACGACTCCGGTCGCCGCGTCGACGACTGGAGGCCTTCCAGCGAGAGGTAGGCGAGCGAGGTCGCCCCGATGTACTCGCGCACCTCCTCGACCGTGCGCTTCGCGGCGATCAACTCGTCCTCTTCGGCGAAGTCGATCCCGTAGTAGCACTGGGAGATGATCGGCGGAGAAGAGATCCGAACATGCACTTCGGCCGCGCCCGCATCGAACAGCATCGCCACGATCTGACGCGTGGTATTGCCGCGGACGATCGAGTCGTCGACCGCGACGACGCGTTTGCCCTTGACCTCCGCGAGCGGGTTGAACTTGAGCTTGACGCCCTGCTCGCGCAGGCCCTGGTCGGGCTGGATGAAGGTGCGGCCGACGTACCGGTTCTTGATCAACCCTTCGCTGAAGTCAATCCCTGTGGCACGGGCGAAACCGATCGCTGCGGGCGTCCCGGAGTCCGGGATCGGCAGCACGAGATCGGCGTCGACGGGCGCTTCCTCCGCGAGCCGTTCGCCCATCCGGACACGCGCGCCGTGCACCTCCACGCCCGCCAGCCGTGTGTCGGGCCGCGCAAGGTAGAAGAACTCGAAGATGCAGAGGGAGCCGCCGTTCGCCTCGGGCACGGCCTGCTCCGCGCGGCAGCCTTCGTCGTCGATCACGACGCGCTCGCCGGCGCGGACCTCCCGCTCGAACGCGGCGCCGAGGTGGTCCAACGCCGAAGTTTCGGAGGCGAGCACCCAGTCGTCGTCGAGCCGGCCAAGCACAAGGGGGCGAAAGCCGTGCGGGTCGCGGAAGCCGATGAGCTTCCCCTCAGCCAGCGCCGTGACCGAGAAGGCGCCTTCGAGCTTGCCGATCGCGTTGGCGATCGCCTCGTCGAGCGGCGCCGCGTCGTTTGCGATCAGCGCTGCGATCAACTCGGTGTCCGACGTGGTGACGAGCCTGACGCCGTCGGCCGAGAGCTGCTCGCGCAGCTCGTTCGCGTTGACGAGGTTGCCGTTGTGCCCGAGGGCGACCGTCCGGGCGCGGCCGTGGTGGACGAGCGGCTGCGAGTTGGTCCAGTGGCTCGAGCCGGTGGTCGAGTAACGCGTGTGGCCGATCGCGAGCTGGCCGTGCAGCCCGCGCAGCTTCTCCTCGGTGAAGACCTGCGTGACGAGGCCGAGGTCGCGAAGGACGGTGAGCCTGCCGTTGTCCGAGACTGCGATTCCGGCCGACTCCTGCCCTCGGTGCTGGAGCGCGAACAGACCGAAGTAGGTGACGCGCGCAACGTCGCGTCCGGGCGAACGGATGCCGAAGACGCCGCACATCAGGCGCCGTCCTCAATGACGCGCAACGAGGGCCAGTCGAGCGCAGACGGGTCGGCGCAGGCAATGACGGCCGAATCGCCCTCGGGCCGCGCGAACGAAAGGGTCGGAGCGGATCGCCAGAGGAACTCGACCAGCGCCGCCTGGCTCGCAAGCGAGGTGTCCGCCTCCGCGAGCAGCAGCGTTTCACCCGTTTCTCGCGCGGCAGGAATCGTGCGCACGTCTTCAACGATGCCGATGCAGCCGACAACCGGCGTCGGCGGGATCGCCCGGCCGTCGGTCTCGTTGTAGAGCGACACGTTGCCCGACACCACGGGGACGCCGAGCGCCTCGGCCGCCCGGGCGATGCCCTCGATCGCTTGCGCGAGCTCCCAGCCGACCTCCGGCTTCTCGGGGTTGCCGAAGTTGAGGCAGTCGGTCAGCGC
>DATFXA010000208.1:0-2017 GCA_035258645.1 Gaiellaceae bacterium | reverse complement strand
TGCGCGAAGTCGTCTTGCTGGAGCGCGGACTTCGGTCGAACGAAGAGGATGGAATGCTCGGTGTCGAGGCTGTGTTCGATCATGTCGACCTCCCCTTGCTCCGGCGCTTCCAGAGCTGGACGCCGGCGGCGCCGAGGACTGTCGAGACGATACACGCGAGGTGCAGCGGCGCCAGCCCGATGAGCCCCAGGAAGGGATTGTAGTCTGTCCAGGGCATGAATGGCCGCACGTCGGGATGCATGATGCCGTCCAGCAGCGGGTGCGAGAGCCCGCCGACGAGCCCACCCAGGAGGATGCCGAGGACCGAGATTTCCCCGCGCGCCGTCGAGGTGGCGGTCAGCGGCGCGATGACCCTCGGGAAGCCGATGAAGGAGGCTTGGACGACGACGAGGAACAGCACGACCGCTAGGAGGCCGGCGGCCGCGGCGCCGAGGAACGAGTGGAAGAAGCGATGCACGGGGTATTCGCCCTTAACCAGGTAGTAGATCGTCTCACAGTCGATGACAACTTGGGCCACCGCAAAGGCGGACCACGAGAACACCGGAGCGGCGATACCCTTGCAGGCCAGGCCCGGTCCGAAGTGAAAGGGTGTGACCGGCAACGTGCTACGCCGCTCCCTGAACCGCCCACGCCCGAGGGGTCAACTCGATCGGCCCTCGCCGCGCCGGTCCGACGCCGCACTCGATTGCCGGTCCCAGCAGAGATACCGGGCGTCATCGGTGCCGCCGCGTATGAGCGGTCCATAGTCGAAGCCGGCGAACCGCCGCTTCAGCTCGTCCCATATGGCGTCGAAGCCGACGGCCTCGGTCGGGAACGAGCATCCTCCGTGTTCACCTTCGAGCAGGAGCCAGTGGTCGGGAAGCCGTGGGCCATCCGAGGTGGTCACCAGCCAGATCCGCTCGACGTTCTCCCAGCGGATCGCCTCGCGCGGTCGCGTCGGCTGCTCGCACGCCACGTCGTCATTCGTGATCAGGAGCCGATATTCGCCCTCCGCGTTCGGCTTCGGGAGCCAGGGCTCGAAGATGGCGACCAGGAGGCAGAGGGCGAAGAAGCCCGCGACCAGCCATCCAGGCGAGCGGCCTTCAGCGATCATCAGAACCCCGATGACGACGAAGACCGCTGAGACGACCAGCGTGAACAGCCTCATCCGCCGTCGTCCCGCCGCGCCGCGCACCACTGCGCTTCCCGGGCCGGGTCGTCGTAGTCAGGCACTTGACGGTCGGCGCTGGCGGAGCACCTCGTAGACCGCGAGGGCGACGCTCGTCGACAGATTGAGCGATCGGACGCGCGGCGACAGGATCGGCATCGCGAGGAGGCGATCACGGTATCGCTCGCGAAGCTCGGCTGGCAACCCGTCGGTCTCGCGTCCGAAGACCAGAACGACACTCTTTGACGCACCGAGGGGCGCGTCCCAGACCAGGCGTGTCGCCTTCGGCGAGAAGAGGTAGTGCTCGCCGAGTGCCGGGAGCTCGCGCTCGAACGCGCCCCAGCCTGGCCACACGCGAAGGTCGAGGTGCTCCCAGTAGTCGAGGCCGGCGCGCTTCACCTCGCGATCGTCGAGCGAAAAGCCGAGCGGCTCGATGAGATGCAGCGTGGCGCCCGTGGCGACGCACGTACGCCCGGCGTTCCCGGTGTTCCAGTGAATCTCCGGATGCACGAGCACGACATGGATCGCCGATGGCGCGGTTGATTCTGCGCTCACAGCGCCGCGAGGTACTGGAGCGAATGCTGGAGATTGCGCCGCGCCCGAGCTTCGTAGCGCTCCTGGAAATAGGCCGTGGAGTAGAGGTGAGACCTGCCCAGGAGCTCTTTCAGAATCTCAGCTCTCGTGGACCGGAACATTTCGTCCGGGACCCAGGCGTACTCGCTGCGAACCTGCGCTTCATATTCCTGGAACCTCGCTGGTGGCGCGCCCAGGATGGACAGGTCTGCATCGACGAGAACCTGGGCATCGACGCCGACCGGTGCCGCGGAGTGGCGTGTGAACATGATGAGATCGTGGATCCTCTGTGCGCTC
>DATFXA010000207.1:0-2559 GCA_035258645.1 Gaiellaceae bacterium | reverse complement strand
CAGCGCAAGTGGATGCGGCGGATTCCGGGCCTTGTTAGCGTCGCCGCAGATCGCCCACCCGGCGAGGTCGCCGATGAGATCCTCGAAGTGGTCAGCGCACGACAACGTCTACCTGCTCGTCGAGGACGAGCGGCTGACGGCTGACAGAGCGCGCGAGCTCTCTGCTCAGCACGAGACCGACGGCGTGCTTGAAGTCCTTGGCGTTGACGGCAGCGAGACCGAGATCGCGATCTGGAATCCCGACGGGTCGCGGGCCGAGCTGTCCGGGAACGGGACGCGGATCGCAGCCCGCTGGCTCGCCGAACGCAGCCGCGCCGACGAGGTGCGCGTTCGCGTCGGTGATCGCGTGACCCGCGCACGGATTCATGGTGAGCTGGTCGAGCAGGAGCTCGGGCCGGTCGAGGTCGGCTCTCCCGAGGAGCTCGAAGAAATCGAGTTCGTACCAGTCTCGGTCGGCAACCCGCACGCGGTCGTTCAGGACGACCCGGCCGAGATCGAGCGCATCGGGCGGCTGCTCGAACGCCACGCGCGCTTCCCAGACGGAACGAACGTCCAGGTTGCCCGTGTCGACGGCCCAGGTCGCGTGACCGCGCGGGTCTGGGAGCGCGGCGTGGGGGAGACGAGCTCGTCCGGCACGAGCGCCGTCGCGGTGGCCGCGGCGCTGCGCGGCGAAGGCGAGACCGAGGTGCGCTTTCCCGGCGGCACCGTCCTCGTCAGGATCGAGCGCGGCAACGCCTACCTGGTAGGTCCCGCGGAGCGCGTATGACGACGCGACCTGGTCCCCAGCCATCTCCGGGGACGAGGTCGGCGGACACGTCTACCCGCCGAGCCCGTGCTCACGCAGGGCGTCGTTGAGGCTGACGCGAAGATCCGTGGACTCGTCTCGCCAGCCGATGATCAGCGCGCAGGCGAGGTTGAACGTCCCGGCCGGGAACTCCTTGGGCCTCGTGCCCGGCACGACGATCGCGCGAGGCGGCACGGATCCGCGGTGCTCGAACGGCTCGTCGCCGGTGACGTCGATCACCGGGATCGAGGCGCCCAGCGTGACGTGCGGGCCGATCACAGCCTCCTTGCCCACGACAACGCCCTCGACTATCGCTGCCCGCGAGCCGACGAACGCGCCGTCCTCAACGATCACGGGCCGTGCCCCGGGCGGCTCGAGCACGCCACCGATCCCGACGCCGCCGGCGAGGTGGACGTTGGCGCCTATCTGTGCGCCGGACCCGACGGTCGCCCACGTGTCCACCATGGAGTTCGGCCCGACCCAGGCGCCGATGTTGACGTAGCTCGGCATCAGCACCACGCCGGGCGAGAGAAAGGCGCCGTAGCGCGCCGTCGCCGGTGGGACGACCCGCACGCCGAGCTCTTCGTAGCCGTGCTTGAGCGGGATCTTGTCGAGGTACTCGAAGGGGCCGACCTCGCGCGGCTCGAGCTGGCGGAGCCGGAAGTACTCGAGAATCGCGCGCTGGGCGTCCTCGTTGACGCGCCAGCCCCCGTCAGCGGGCTCGGCGACCCGGGCTTCGCCGCGATCGAGAGCCGAGATCATCTCCTCGACACGCTCGGGAGTGAGCGCACTCATTGGGCGACCTCGTGAGCGGTTCGTTGGACAACGAGATGAATTCCGACCTGAGTACTCCAGTCAACCCGGACGCGTAGCGTACTCACAGAACCTTCTCCAGGATCTCGGACGCTCGTTCGCACTCGGCCTCCGTGGGGACGAGCGCCAGCCGCCAGTAGCCGTCGCCGGACGGGCCGAAAAACGTCCCGGGCGACACGATCAGCCCGTGCTCGAGCAGTCGGTCTGCCAGCTTTTCCGAGCTCTCGCCCGATGGAGCCTCGAGCCAGAGGTACATCGTTGCCGTGCTCCCGGCGACGCGGATCCCCTTTCGTGACAGCACGGGCAGGAGCACGTCGCGCTTGCGGCGGTAGATCTCTCGCGTGCGTTGGACGTGCTCCTCGTCGTTCCAGGCGGCGACCGATGCGCGCTGCACGAACTCCTGCGGTGCCGTGCCCACCGTCGGCCGATACTGGCGCAGCGCCTTGATCAGCTCCGGCGAGCCGGCGACGAACCCCGACCGGTAACCGGTCATCGATGAGCGCTTGCTCAGGGTCTGGAAGACGGCCACTCGCGAGCGGTCGTTCGCCTCGAGGGCCGAGTGCGGTGGCTCGTCGAACCAGAGCTCGGTGTAGGCCTCGTCCGCAGCGAGCAGAAAATCGTGCTCGGCCGCAAGCGTCGCCAGGCGCTCGAGGAACTCGAGCGTGGCGACGGCGCCGGTCGGATTATTCGGGTAGTTGATCCAGAAGATCGCGGTTCGAGCCAAGGTTTCCTCCGCGATCGCGTTCAGGTCGGGAAGGAAGCCGTTCGCCTCGAGCAGCGGCAGCCGCTGGAGTTCCGCGCCCGCGAAGAGCGCGCCGCGGTCGTAGACCGGATAGCCGGGCTCGGTCGAGAGGACGAGGTTCTTCTCGCTCTCGCGATCGATCACCACCTGGGCGAGGTGAAAGATCGCCTCCTTGCTGCCGTAGGTCGGGATCACCTCGCTGTCCGGATCGAGCTCGACG
>DATFXA010000206.1:0-3654 GCA_035258645.1 Gaiellaceae bacterium | reverse complement strand
CGATCTCCCGCGCGAACGCGACCGCGGCTGCGCCCATTCGCTCGCGCAGCACGGCGTCGACTGCGGGGGACGGCGCCTCTTCGAGCACCTTCTGGTGTCGCCGCTGAATCGAGCATTCGCGTTCTCCGAGCGAGTAGACGTTCCCGTACTCGTCGGCGATGATCTGGATCTCGACGTGCCTCGGGCGCTCGAGGTAGCGCTCGAAGAAGACCGTTTCGTCGCCGAAGGCGGCTTTGGCCTCCCGGCGCGCGGCGGCGACCGCGTCCGCGAGTTCCTGCTGCTCGCGAACGACTCGCATCCCGCGGCCGCCGCCGCCGGCCGCGGCCTTGATCATCAGCGGGAAGCCGACCTCGTCGGGACCGCCGGTCGGCAGCACCGGTATTCCGGCAGCGACCGCGGAGCGCTTGGCCTCGAGCTTGTCTCCGCCTCGACGGAGGCTGTCGGGCGTCGGGCCGACGAAGACGAGCCCGGCAGCCTCGACCGCCTCGGCGAAGTCGCCGTTCTCAGCCAGGAAGCCGTAGCCGGGATGAATCGCGTCTGCGCCGGTCCTCTTCGCGGCCCGGATGTGCTCCTCCGAGTAGAGGTAGCTCGCGATCTCGACCGTCTCGCCGGCCTCGCGCGCGTGGAGCGAGCCCGTGTCGTCGGGCGCGACGACCGCAACGGTCGCGATCCCTTCGGCTTCGCAGGCGCGGAAGATCCGTAGGGCGATCTCGCCGCGGTTGGCTACGAGGAGCTTTCGGATCTCCATGCAGCCGGGCGTTTGTCGAGGAACGCGCGCAGGCCTTCTTGGCCCTCGGGGCTCGTCCGGAGCTTGGCAGCGATCCGCGCCGCCTCGTCGCCGCCCGGCCGCTCGCGAATCAGCCGCTTCGCCGCCCGCGTCGCCTCGGGCCCTGCGCTGAGCAGTTCGCCGACGATCCGATCGACTGCGCCGTCGAGGTCGTCCGCGACCTCGTGGACGAGCCCAATTCTGAGCGCGGTCTCCGCGTCGAAGCGCTCACCGGTGAGGAAGAAGCGACGCGCTGCGGCTGTGCCGATGCGCGGGAAGACGAAGGGCGAGATCACGGCGGGGATGATTCCGAGCTTGACCTCGGAGAAGCCGAAGACGACGTCGGTCGACGCGACGGCGATGTCTGTGCAGCAGACGAGCCCGCAGCCGCCGCCGAGCGTGTATCCCTGGACCCGTCCGACAACCGGTGCCGGGCACGAATCGATCGCCTCCAGCATCCGGTACAGGCGAAGAGCGTCCTCGACGTTCTCCTCGTAGGAGAGGTCGATCGCTGAGCGCTGCCAGTCCACGTCGGCACCCGCGGAGAAACTCTGACCCTCTCCAGCGAGGAGGACGGCGCGCGCATCGCCCACGTCGGCGAAGGCCGCGGTTAGCTCGCTGATCAGCACGGCGTCGAAGGCGTTACGCCGCTCGGGGCGGGCCAGGGTCACACGCAGCAGCGGGCCGTCACGGTCGATCCGAAGTGCTCCCATGCGCGGCAGATTAAATTCGCACGATGCTGAGGGGCGCTCTCGCGGCCGCTGTGACGCCGCTCGCCGGCGGCGGCGAGCTGCTGGACGAGGACGGCTTCGACCCGCTGGTCTCCTTCCTCGAGTCCGGTGGTCTCGACGGGCTCCTCGCGCTCGGCACCACGGGCGAGGGGATCCTGCTGAGCGGCGCGGAGCGCCGCCGGGCCGCGGAGCTCTTCGTCGCGGCCCGGCCTGAGGAGTTCGCGGTCGCAGTCCACTGCGGGGCGCAGACGACGAGGGAGACGGTTGAGCTCGCCGCCCACGCCGCCGACCTCGGCGCCGACGCGGTCGCCGTGATCGGCCCGCCGTACTTCGCGCTCGACGACCGGGAGTTGCTCGCGCACTTCGAGGCCGCCGCTCAGGCGTGCGAGCCGGTTCCGTTCTACGTCTACGAGTTCGCCGCGCGGAGCGGCTACGCCGTTCCGGTCGGCGTCCTCCGGCAGCTCCGTGACAGCGTCGAGAACTTTGCCGGGCTGAAGGTCTCCGACCGGCCGTGGGAGCGGTTCGAGCCCTATCTCCTCGAAGGCCTGGACGTCTTCGTCGGGCCGGAGTCCCTGATCTCGCCGGGCCTGGGCGCCGGCGCCGCGGGGGCGGTTTCCGGGCTGGCGACCGCCTTTCCGAGCGAGGTCGCTGCCGCGGTCCGCGGCGTGCCCGGGCCGGATCTCAGCTCGCTCAGGGAAGGGATCGAGCGATTTCCGTTCCACGCGGCGGCGAAGCGCGTCCTCGGGCGGCGTGGCGTCCCGATTCGCGAAGACGTGCGGGCGCCGCTGCGCGAACTGACGGAAGACGAGCGCCAGGCGCTCGATCGTTGGCTCGGATCGTTGTAGCCGGCGCCGGTGCCGCCGGCGCGTCGGTCGCATACCACCTGGCAGAGCTGGGTGCGGACGACGTCGTGCTCTGCGACCGCGGCTCAGTCGCGGGCGGGGCGACGTCGAAGGCGATGGGCGGTGTTCGGCAGCAGTTCTCGACCGAGGCGGAGGTTCGGCTGGCCCAGGCGAGCATTGGCTTCTTCGAGGACCTAGGGTCGCCGTTCTTCGAGCAGGTCGGCTACCTGTTCCTGGCAACGACCGAGGCCGCGCTGGCCGAGCTCGAGGACCGGGCCGAGCTGCACCGCTCGCTCGGTGTGCCCGTTGTGGATGCGCAGGCGCCTGAAGGAGTTCGCGACGACGACGTCCTCGGTGCCGTGGCGTGCTGGTCAGACGGCGTCGCCGATCCGCCGGCGGTGGCGCTGGAGCTCGTCCGCCGCGCGGCCGCGCGTGGGGTGGAGGTGCGCGAGCAGACGGACGCGACCGCTCTCGACGGCGACGCCTTTGTGATCGCGGCCGGGCCGTGGTCTGCGGAGGTTGGCCGGGCAGTTGGCGTCGAGTTGCCGATCCGTCCGCTCTGCCGGCAGTTGCTCGAGACCGGGCCGATCACGGGGCTGCCGCCGGGCCTGCCGATGACCGTCGAGGCCGAGACCGGTTTCCACTTCCGCCGCCGGGGCGACCGGCTCGTGCTGGCGATGAGCGATCCCCAGCCGCGCTGGGGCTTCGACGAAGTCGTCGACGAGTCGCTCTACGGCGACCGGCTCGCTCGTCTCGTCCATCGCTACCCGCCCGCCGCGGGCACCCGGATCGACCGCGCGTGGGCCGGTCTGTATGACATGACGCCCGACGCTCACCCAATCCTCGGCCTGGTCGCCGACGGTGTCTACGCGGCCTGCGGGTTCTCCGGCCACGGCTTCATGCAGAGCCCGGCTGTCGGGCGCGCGCTCGCGGAGGAGATTCTCGGGCTCGAGCCGAGCTTCGATCTCTCGTCCTACCGGCTGGAGCGGTTCGAGGCGGATGCCCTGTTCCAAGAGGATCTCGTCCTCTGACGAGGGACTGTCCCGAAAGGGAACTGTCCCAGCAAACGCAGCGTGCCTCGAAGCGGTTAGTGGGACAGGCACCATGCGGTGCCACCCCTTGCAATTACTCGAAGGCCAGCCCTCTCCGCGAGAGCTCATCGACCGCGAACGCCCCCTCGATCGTCGCCTCGACGTCGAACTCCTCGCCGATGTCCGGCTCCTTGCCGATTAGCTCACGAGCCCTGCTAGGCAGCTCCTGCTCGGCCGCCTCGGCGGACTCCCAGAGGTAGACGGCACCCCAGCGCTCCGTTGGC
>DATFXA010000205.1:0-4186 GCA_035258645.1 Gaiellaceae bacterium | reverse complement strand
TCGGGCGGCGGGCCGCCCTCGGCCCGCTCGAACTCGATCATCAGCCGGCGCAGCAACGCGTTCAGCTGCCTTTTCTCGGGGACGCTCAACGCGGAGGCGACGAGCGATTCCTTGCGCCCCTGGACACCGACCGCGTCCTCGTAGACCCGCTTCCCTTCCGGGGTCAGCTCGACAAGGATCCCGCGGCGGTCGTCTGGGTCGGGCAGCCGTCGCACCAAGCCGGCTTGTTCCAGGCGGTCCAGTCGGTTCGTCATCGCCCCGCTCGAAAGCTCCATGATCCGGGCGAGCTTGCCCGGCGAGCTGCGATAGACCTCGCCTTCTCGCGTGAGCAGGCTGAGCAGCTTGTACTCGGACCAGTCGAGGTCGAACTCATCCAACGTCTCGTCCATCGCGCGCTTGAATCGGCGCTGGAGGCCGCCGATGCGGTCGACGATGCCTTCGACCTCGGGATCGAGCATCGGCAGACGCTCCCGGATCGTCTCCAGGAATCTGTCGATGTGGTCGCGTTCTTGTGTCTGTGTCTTGGTAGCCATTGCTCCTCATTCTCGATGTAAAACTTCTTGACGTCAAGTTAAGCAGTCGATAGAGTTTCGACGTTGAGTAATTCGAACTAAAGATACCCGAGGGAGGGTGGAATGCTTCTCTACGACGTTGAGAGTCGAAAGTTGGTCGCTCAGGAGCATGTAGAGCTCCTTCGGGCGCAGGCACAGCCAAGCTCGAACCGGCAGCGTGGGCGCCGTTGGCTCTCCGAGCATCTCATCGCCGCGGGCGAGCGGTTGGCGCCGGACTGCACACGGCAACGCCGGCCGCTCCGTGCGGCCTGATTTCGGGCTGACTCCCGACCGCTCGAGGCCGTCGCCCCGGCACGTCTTGCGGGCGACGGCCTCATGTTGCGTTCTCGTAAAAGCCGAAATCCTGTAGCTCGCCCGGCGCGTAGTACCTCACATCGATCTCTTTTGAGGAGGCGCGATGAATAGGACTACGATGCTCGGCCGCGGAGTGCTCTTCGCGGCAGCTTTGGTGGCGGGCCTGCTTGCTGCGTTCTACGCGGTCAACGCCAGCGGAGCAGGCAGCACGCGCGTGGTGATGACTGCGAAGAACAAAACACTCGGGAAGACGATCCTGGTGAACCTGAAGGGCTTGACGCTCTACTCCCTCAGCGCCGAACGGCACGGCCGGTGGATCTGCAAGAACTCCGCCTGCCTCGCGCTCTGGAAGCCTCTTGTCGTCCCCAAGGGCACGAAGCCGACCGGCGTGACGGGTCTCGGCACGGTCAGGCGGCCGACCGGGCAGATCCAGGTCGCCTACCGCGGCGCCCCGCTCTACCGGTTCACGGGCGATCACAAGCGCGGCGACATCAAGGGCAACGGGTTCAAGGATGTCGGCACCTGGCGGGTCGTCACCATCGGCAAGGCGTCGACGACGTCAACTGGCACGACGACGACCACACCGCCCCCGACTTACCCCTAACCGCAAGCCGAACAGCGCCGGAACGGCCGGTCCTCCCCGGGCCGTTTCGGCGCTGCCGGGTTGACTTTTTCGCCGCTCAGTGGGGGAATCGGTGAATGGTGCGGCCCTGGCAGACGGTGTCGGCGCTCGGGGCGCTCGCTCGCAACGCGAACCTTCGGCGGGTCGAGCTCGCCTGGGGCGCCTCGATCGCGGCGGAATGGACGCACTTCGTGGCGCTCGGCGTCTTCGCCTACACGGAGGGCGGGGCAGCTGCTGTGGGCATCGCAGGCCTCGTCCGCATGCTGCCCGCGGCACTCGTCGCTCCGTTTGCCTCGACGCTCGGTGACCGCTTTCGGCGAGAGCGGTTTCTCGTCGTGGTCGCGCTCTTGGGCGCGGCCGCGCTCGGCGCCTCAGCGGCCGCGTACTTCCTCAGCCGCAGCGAGCTGATCGTCTTCGCCCTGGCCGGCGTCGTCGGCGTCACGTCGACGATCTTCCGTCCGGCTCTCCAGGCGACGCTCCCGTCGCTCGCGCGGACGCCTGAGGAGCTGATCGCCTCCAACGGGGCGACCTCGACCTTCGAGAGCCTGGGCACCCTCCTCGGGCCACTCGTCGCAGGCGTCCTCGTTGCGGTCGCCAACGTCGGCGTCGTGTTCCTCGTCGCCTCCGGCGCGCTGGTCGTCGCGGCCGGCCTGCTCCTCCGCGTCCACGTCGAGGGGCGCATCCAGACCGCCGTCGGCCCCGCGCCTCGAGCACGTGAACTGCTTGCCGGTGGCTTCCGCGCGGTCGTGTCCGACGCGCAGACACGCCTCCTCGTCTTCCTGACGACGGCGCAGTCATTCATCCGCGGCTGCCTGAACGTGCTGATCGTCGTCGGCGCGTTCCAGCTGCTCGGTGCGGGCGGCGGGGCGGTCGGCTACCTGACGGCCGCGGTCGGCGTCGGCGGACTGATCGGAGCCTTTGCCGCCCTCGCGCTGAAAGGCAGGCGGCTCGCGGTGCCGTTCGGGATCTCGCTCGTCTTCTGGGGCCTGCCGATTGCGCTGATCCCGGCCTGGCCTCACGTCGCGGTCGCCTTCCTCCTGCTCGCCGTCGTCGGCGCGGCCAACAGCTTCGAAGACGTCGCCGTGTTCACGCTCCTGCAGCGGGTGATCCCGGACGACGTCCTGACTCGCGTGCTCGGAATCGTCTGGGGCCTGGCGATGGGGGCGATCGCAGTCGGCTCCGTTGCAGCGACAGGAATCGTTGCGCTCGTCGGCTCGAGCGCGGCATTCGTCGTCGTCGGCGCCATCCTCCCGCTGACGACCCTGATCGTCTGGGGGCAGCTGGCGCGCATCGACCGCGAGCTGCTCCCGCCGGCGGACGAGCTTGCGATCGTCGAAGGGGTGCCGATGTTCGCGCCGCTGTCGCTCGCGGCGAAGGAGCACATGGCCGGGCGGCTGGTGGAGATCCCCGTGAGCGCGGGCGACGTCGTCATTCGCACCGGCGAGCACGGCGACCGCTTCTACATGGTCGCGGACGGTGCGTTCGAGGTGACCAACGGTGTCCACGCTCAGGCACGCCGCGGCGACTTCTTCGGAGAGCTTGCGCTACTGCGTGACATTCCGCGGACCGCGACAGTGATCGCGACGACGCGGGCGCGCCTCTATGCGCTCGAGAGGGAGGACTTCCTCGCGGCCGTGACCGGGCATTCTGCCGTCCGCGCGGCCGGCGACGCGGTGGTCGAAGAACGCCTGCAGCCCGCCTGAGTCAGAGCAGCGAGCGCACGGCCTCGAGCGTCGCCGGCCACTCGCGCGCCTGCGGGTCGATCGGCTCGAAGTGGCCGGCTCCCTCGAGCGGCACGAGCTCGGCTTCGCCTCGGGCCGCCTCGACGTAGCGATCGCTCATCGCGTAGGGCACGTCGGGATCCTTGGTTCCGTGGATGAGGATCTGGCGGACGCCGAACGGGAGCAGCTCGATCGGGGACGCCTCGGCGTAGTGGTCTGAAACCTCGTTCGGCAAGCCGCCCATGAACATCGTGGCGGCCCCCTGCGCGCCGACGCGCTCGGCCGATTCGCGCAAGTCCGAAACCGGGGCGAGAGCCACGACCGGAAGCTGCGCCCTCTTGGCGGCCCAGAGCGCAAGCTGGCCTCCCGCCGAGTGCCCGACGAGAGCGACGCGGGCCGGGTCGAGGGGATAGCGCCCGGTGAGCTCAGGCACGTAGCGAACGGCGGCCGCCACGTCGACGCCTGCGCCAGGCCAGGTTCCCCCGACGTCACCCCAGCTTCGGTACTCGACGTTCCAGGTGGCGATCCCGGCCTCGGCGAGCGCCACGCAGAGATGGCCGGTGTGGATCAGGTTGTAGGTCGCCTTCCAGTTTCCGCCGTGCAGGACAACGGCCAGCGGCCGAGGACCGTTGCCGGAGGGCAAGCGCAGGTCGCCGAACTGCTTCGGCTCGGAGCCGTAGGCGAGCCTTGCATCCGCGGCGGGAGGTGGCGGGTCGAAGAGGACGTCTTCGCTGTTCCGCTTCATCGCGCGATCATAGGATGGCCTGCGTGATCGACCCGCTCGAGCGCTGGCGTTCACTCGGCGACAAGCCGGACTACGCCGGCCTGCTCACCTTCGGGAGCCTTCCGTACACGCAAGACCCGGCCAGGCTCGAGGGCGTTGACGTGGCGATCGTCGGCGCGGCGACCGACGACCTCGTCTCCGACCGGCCCGGCGCGCGCTTCGGCCCGCGTGCGATTCGCGCCGCCAGCTGCCC
>DATFXA010000204.1:0-7097 GCA_035258645.1 Gaiellaceae bacterium | reverse complement strand
CGTGTGCTGTGTCGTCGACCCAGGGGCCGACGACCTCGATCCGTTGCCCTACCTCCGGAACCGCGACGCGCGAGCGGTCCCACGGGATGATCTCGACGATGAGCGTGCCGCCGACCCTGGCGTTGCCGGTCGATAGCAACCCGTCCTGGCCGGGTTGGAGCCGCAGCTCGATGTGGATGTCGCCGTCGTAGACCTCCGGCTTGACTTGCTCGACGATGCCGACCGCGATCCGGCAGCGGCCCTTCACCTTGAGCCGTTCGGGGTGGTAGACCCCGGCGAGCGGCGAGCCTGAGCGACAGTGCGGAGAGGGCGGCGGACCCGCGCGGCGGAGCGCACAACCGGTCACCACGACGCCGACGATGAGCCCGACGATGAGCGCCCGCACCCTGCCCACGGTGCCCGAGCGGACGCAACCGCGAAAGACGCTCTTCTAGACGAGTCCCTTCAAACGGTGGGAGCGAGTCGCACATTCTGCTGCTCGAGGCCCTCGGGCGCAGAGCAGTCTTGCAACCACTTCTGCCAAGCGTAAAGCTTGGCGTGAGGATCCATGGCGAGCTCGATCATCTTTCTCTCGGACTTCGGATACCGCAACGAGTGGGTGGGGATCTGCCACGCCGTGATCGACAAGATTGCTCCGGACGCGAACGTGATCGATCTCTCGCACGGTGTACCGCCCCTGGATGTCCAGGCGGGCGCGCTCGTCCTTTCGGATTCGCTGCCCTTCATCCGGCACGACAGCATTGTCCTTGCAGTCGTTGACCCGTCTGTCGGCCGCGACCGCGACATTGCCGTTCGAACCGGAGACGGCCGCCTGCTCGTCGGTCCCGACAACGGCCTCCTCGCTCCGGCCTGGCACGCTGCCGAGGGGGTGGCGGAAGCCGTCTCGATCACCTCGTCTGCGGTGCTGCTCCAGCCGGTCTCACCTTCCCTTCACGCTCGGGACGTGCTCGCACCCGCCGCTGCGCACCTTGCGACCGGGATGTCCCTCAACGCCCTTGGCGAGGCGCTGGAGCCGGAGGCGCTCGTCGAGCTCGCTATCCCGGAGCCTTCGGTCGAAGACGGCAAGATCGCGTGCGAGGTTCTCGATCTGAACCGCTTCGGCAACGTCCAGCTCAACGTCCGGAGCTCGCACCTGGCTACGGCAGGTCTCGACCAGGACGATCGGATTCTGGTGGAAGCCGTCGAAGGCGGTGGGGTGGTCCAACAGGTTTCGACCTACGCGGATCTGGCCGAGAACCAATGGGGACTCATGACCGACCCGCGCGGCTGGCTCTCGGTCGTCCGAGGCAATCCCGGAAACGCCGCCGAGGGGCTCGGTGTCGGAAGCGGCGACATTGTCTGGTTACGACGAGAAGGGGAATGACGCCAGGCCCGACGGCGCACGGACGCTGAGGATGAAGACGTTCCTTCTGTCGACCCGGGCTAAACTGAACTCGCTTCGCGGACGTAGCTCAGTTGGTAGAGCATCAGCTTCCCAAGCTGAGGGTCGCGGGTTCGATCCCCGTCGTCCGCTTGCTTAGGGCTTGCGCCCGCGGCTGAGGACGAGATTGACCTTGCCCTGGTTCGGCAGCAGCGTTCGGGGTCTGGGCATCTGCGAGATCACGTGGTCCTTCTTGACGACCTTCGAGAAGGCGCGGCGGATCGTTCCGACACTGCAATGGCGCTTCAAGATCGCCCGCACGGCCACGGCGAGCGGCTTTCCCATCACAGCGGGGACGCGGCACCGTGCTGGCGGCGCGATGTGCTTTCGGAAGTCCGCGCCGCTTTCAGCCAGGAGGCGGTTGTCATTGTCACTGACGTCCGCGAGGTAGTTGACCTGTCCGGCGCGGAGGTGCACGGCGCGCGGGAGGTCCCGGGGACGTGCGGATGTGCTCGCTGTGACCGGTGCGGCAGCCACAAGAGCAATCAGCACGGCTGCACCGGCAAACGCTCCGAATGGCGACTGCCGCGAACGGTCTCTCATGATTCCCATGATGCGCCAGCTTGCGGGTCAGTTCTACCCGCGAACAGGTGACCTCATCGTCCCGGAGTTCGTAATTTGACAAAGGTCGAGCGCCCGGTCGGCCGCGCCGGCGGACCGCTAGATCTCTGGCCACGCTGCGGCGAGCCGCGTCCGCGTCTCTGCCAGGTGCTCCGGCAACACCTTGACATCCGCGAGCACGGGCATGAAGTTCGTGTCCCCGGCCCAGCGGGGGACGACGTGCTCGTGCACGTGGTCGAGGACCCCCGCGCCCGCTATTCGTCCGAGGTTCCAGCCGAGGTTGTAGCCCTGCGGCCCGTAGACCGCGGCCAGTGCGCCAAGGCCCTGGCCGGCGAGATGGTGGATCTCGAGCGCCTCGTCGTCTTCGAGGTCGCCGAAGTCGCCGATGTGCCTGAACGGCGCCACCAGCAAGTGGCCGGATGAGTACGGGAACTTGTTCAGGAGCACGAAGGTCCGCTGACCGCGATGGACGACGAGACCGTCCTCATCCGGGCCGGCAGCGGCAAGGCAGAACAAGCAGCCCTCCTGCTCGTCCGCCTGCTGGATGTATTCGAGCCGCCACGGAGCCCAGAGCTGCTTCGCCACGGTGCTGGAGCTTACGCGGCCCGGGAAACCGCCTTGCTAGCTTGCAAACGTGAAACGCGCGCTGGTCGTCGTCTCCGCGCTCGCGCTTCTGGTCACGGGAAACGCGGGCGCCGCGCGCATCTCGACGGCCGAGCGCCTCGCGATCGACCGTACACTCGACGGCTTCGTGAACTACGCCGTCAAGCGCCAGAACGTGGACGGTGCGTGGAACCTTGTTACTCCCGAACTCAAGGCAGGAACAAGCCGTGCGTCTTGGGACGCCGGGAACGTGCCGGTCTCGCCCTACCCGGCCACCGGCACGACCTTCCACGACTGGACCGTCGACTCGGCGACCCCGACCAAGGTCGACTTCGAATTGATGATTCCGTCCAGCTCGAACTCGATCCAGTACTACGGAACAGTCAAGAAGCTTGACGGCCGCTGGCTGATCGACTCTTTCAATCCCTCGGCGACGTTCGGTGGCGGCGCTGTTACGGGCCCGCAGGACTTCCTTCCGCAGTCGGGGGGCGACAACACGGGCGTTGCGCGCCTGGGCTCCACCTGGATCGCGATCCCGCTGGCGTTGTTCTGCAGCGCCATTCTGTGCGCGCTCGGTTTCTTCGCCTTCGTCTGGATCAAGAACCGGCGCGCGTACCGGCGCGCCGACGTGCGTCCCTTCGAGCCGATCGTCGTCCGGAAGGGCGGGTCAGAGGAATCGCTTGTAGCGAAAGAAGGCAGCGAGGCCGACGGCTAAGGCAAGCATCCCGGCGATCACCGCCCACCACGCGGCGACGGTCTCGAAGCCGGGGAAGTGCACGTTCATCCCGAAGATCCCCGTGATCAGCGTCAGCGGCAGCAAAATCACGCTGACGACGGTGAGGACCCGGAGAATGTCGTTCTGGCGATGGTTGATCGCGGACTCGTTCGTGTCCTCGAGCGCCTCGACGACCTCCTTGTAGTTGTCGAGGATGTCCCAGATGCGCTCGGAGGCATCGACGATGTCGTCGAAGTACAGCTCGAGCTCCTCCGGCAGGAAACGTTCGACGTACCGCTCGAGCAGCCGCAGGGTCGGCCGCTCCGGCTTGATGATCTTGCGGTAGCTGATGATCTCCTGCTTGACGTTCGAGATGTCGCGCACGACCTCGTCTGAGCGGCCCTCGAAGATGTCGTCCTCGAGCGTGTCGAGCTTGTGCCCGATCTTGTCGAGGATCGGGAAGCAGTAGTCGAAGAGATCGTCGAGGACGTGGTAGAGCAGGTATCCGGAGCCCTTGCCGAAGAGCTGCTCGCGGAGCTCGAGATCTTCGTGGACTCGGTGGAAGAGCCGCGTCACCGGCAGCAGCTCGACGGTCGGCAGCGTGACGAGGTAGTCCTGACCGATGAAAACGTCGAGCTCGGCCGCGTTCAGCCGCTGGACCCGCTTGTCGTAGACCGGGAAGTGGAGGACGAGGAAGAGGTAGCCCTCGTCGGTGTACTCGTCGATCTTCGGGCGCTGGCGTCGCGACAGCACGTCCTCGAGGTCAAGCGGGTGCCAGCCGAAACGCCGCTGGAGCAGTTCCGCCTCCTCCAGCGTGGGGGCGTCGAGGTGAATCCAGGTCAGGCCGTTCGCGGAGAGCTCCGCGACGCGCGGCTCAGGACGTGCGAGAACCTCCCCGTCGCTCGACCGGGTCCGCGTTCGCTTGATGCGCGGCAGGCTTGGCATCGGTACTGAGGGGGTCGTCTACTCGCATGGTGCTTTCTCCACTTTACCCCGAAGCCCTGGCTTCGACCGGCGAACCCTCGCCCTGTGAGACGTCAGCGTCCGGGTCGGGTTCCGGCGGCGGATTGATCTCGAGATCGGCCGGGGTTCGACGGACGTCTTGGGGCAGCCGTCGTTCGAGGAGGAGCCCGCCGGCGCCTGCAGCGAGGCAAAACGCGGTCGCGATCGGCCAGAGCGCCAGCGGCTCTTCCTGGAGCACGAAGGCGCCGAGCGCCGGCCCGGCGATCCAGCCGATCGACCAGGAGCTCGTCGAAAGTGCCATGTAGCGGCCCCGCAGGCGGTCCGGCGCGAGCTCGGCGATCAGGGCCTGCTGCGTCGGCCCCTGGAGGCACTCACCGACGGCGAAGACGCCTCCGGCGAGCACGATCACGGCTGCGGCTGCCGCGGCCGAAAGCCAGAGCCCGGCGCCGAAGACGAGCATCCACGCGGCCGCCCAGATCGCCGTCATCAGCGCGAGCATCGCCATCCTGCGGCGTCCCTCGACGAGCTTCGTCAGCGGCAACTGGGCGATCACGATCACGAGCGAGTTGACGAGGAACACGAGGCCGATCGCACGCTCGCTGACATCGGCCTGGTTCTTGGCGAAGACGGGCAGCGTCTCGAGCTGCGCATAGCCGGCGGTGACGAAGACGATGTTCAGCCCGAGCAAGGCGAGGAAGACGCGGTCACGAAGAATCGCCTTGTACCCGCGCTTGTGATCTAGATCACCTGTGGGTTCCGACGCTTGCGACGCCGTCGCAGGCACGACGGCCAGGAGCGCGAGGAAGGCGGCATAGGTCGCGGCGTCGATCAGGAATAGGGCCGTGAACGTTCCGGGTCGCGACGTCGCTGCGATCAGCCCCGCGACCGCACCGCCGATCCCGAAGCCCAGATTCGTGCTCACCCGCTGCAACGCGTAGCCCGCGTGACGACGCTCAGGCGGGGTGATCGCGGCCAGCAGGGTGTGATAGCTCGGCCAGAAGACCCCGTTGGCGAGCCCGACCAGCGCGGAGAGAGCGAACGCGTGCCAGGGCGCGCGTACCAACGGAAACAGCGCGAAGGAAACCGTGAGCAACGCCAGCGAAGCAACAAGCGTCCGTTTCGCTCCGAAGCGGTCGGCCGCAGCCCCGCCGGGCGCACCAACGAGCAGAGCGACGCCTGCATTCGTCGCGACGATCAGGCCGGAGACGCCGAGCGCGAAACCGCGCACGTTGTGGAGGTAGATAAAGAGGAACGGATAGACGAAGCCGTTCCCGAACGCGTTGATGACGCCGCCCAGTTCGAGCGCCCAGACGGCGCGCGGCAACCGCGGGTCCAGCCCGCGGAGGTAACTGACGACGGACACGAGCAGAAGGTAACGCGATCTTCGGGCGGTTTACAAACGGCAGAACGGGCCGACGACATCGGCGTGCATGATCATCGCCATGGTCTCGGCCACCTGGGAAGAGGTCTGCGCACGCCGCGTCGTGCGCTCAGCCCTCGTTCCTCGAGTCCCGGCGGAACGACTCGTCCAAGTCGTCCACGATCTCGGAGGCGTTCACGCCCAGGTTCAGGCTTCCGCGGAGCTCCAGCTCGCCTCCAGGATCGACGGGCTCACCCAGGGCGATGCACAGGAGGCTCTCTGGGAGCGCAGGTCGCTCGTCAAAGCCTGGACGCTTCGCGGAACGCTTCATCTGCATCCGGCAGACGAGCTTGCTCTCTGGCACGCAGCTCGCCGGGCCGTCGTCGGAACGCCGGCCGAGCTGCCCGCCTGGCGAGACCCGGCCGGCGTCCTCCATCCGGAGGTCGGCCGGGACGAGGTGGAGGCGATTCGCCGTGCGGTCTGGGAGGCACTCGACGGCAGGTGCCTGCTGAGAGAGGAGCTTGCCGACGAAGTCGTGCGACGCGTAGGCGGAAGGCACGAGCAGCGGCTCCGGTCGGGCTTCGCCTTCTTCCTCGGAGAGCTCTGCCAGGGGCCGCCACGCGGAGCCAAGGTGACCTTCGTCCGGCCGGACCAATGGATCGACGGCTGGCACGACGTCGATGCGGACCGCGCACTCGCAGAGGTCTGCAGGCGGTACCTGCGCACCTACGGCCCGGCGCGGCCGAGCGACTTCCGCGAGTGGTTCTCGGGACGCTCGTTCAAGCCGCCACAGGCACAGGCGCTGTTCGACGCGTTGGGCGGGCTCGAAGAGGTCGACGTCGAAGGGCACCGAGCCTTCGTCCTCGCGAGGGACACTGCCTTTCCCTCGCGGGAGCCGAGTCTACGGCTGCTGCCCGAGTACGACGTCTACGTCATGGGCTTCCGCGAACGCGACCGGTTGGTTCCTGAGGTCGTGAGAGACCAGATCGCCGCCCACGGCCGAGGCCGCTATGAGGGCCCGGCCGGGGTACGGCTGCTCCTGATCGACGGCATCGCCGCCGGCCTCTGGGAACGGAAGAAGCGAGGCAAGCGGCTCGAGCTCAAGGTCAGCCCGGTGCGAAGGCTGACCCCCGCACAGCGCAAAGAGCTCAACGCGGAGGTCGCGCGCATTGGCGACTTCGCCCGGCTCGAGCCGTCACTTGTCCTCGAGTAACCGTTCCGCAGCCGCGGCCGACCTGTGCGGTCGCGGTTCGCCGATCTACTTGTCCGTGAATTCGCGCTCGATCGTGTCCGCCTGTTCTCGAGTCCACGAGCCGAAGTCGACCCCCAGCGTCTGGCCGGCGACCTCGTGGTCACTGTGGATTGCCTCGGCAAGGGCGACATCGAGAAGCTCGCTCCGGAACTCCTGGCCCTCGCCGCACCGAGCCACCCAGAGGGTGAAGTCTCGCCGGACGTGGACCTCGCGTCCGTCAGGC
>DATFXA010000203.1:0-2642 GCA_035258645.1 Gaiellaceae bacterium | reverse complement strand
CGGGCCGAAGCGCAAGCGCCGGCCGCTCCCGCAGCGCCGCCCGCAGTTCGAATCCGGGGATGAGAAGACATGCGATCACTTACGAACGTATGTTCTACACGAACACATGTTCGCTGTCAACTTCCGCTAGGCCGCTTGGCTTGAGCGGTCTACGCTTAGCCGATGGTCGTCTGCCCGCGCTGCGGCGAGGAGAACCCAGAGCGAGCACGGTTCTGTCTCGCCTGCGCGGCGCCGCTGGAGGAGGCCGCGCCACAGCAGCATGCCGAGCGCAAAGTCGTTTCCGTCATCTTCGTCGACCTCGTCGGGTTCACCGCGGGCGCGGACGCTGCAGATCCCGAGGACGTGCACGCGACGCTCCAGCCCTACCACGCCCGCGTTCGCGAGGAAATCGAGCGAATAGGCGGAGTCGTCGAGAAGTACGTCGGCGATGCGGTCATGGCGGTCTTCGGCGCTCCGGTCGCCCGTGAAGACGACGCCGAGCGCGCCGTCCGGGCAGGCCTGCGCGTGCTCAACGTGACCGAGGAGCTCGGGCTCGAGGCCAGGGCTGCGGTCAACACGGGCGAGGCGCTCGTCGCACTCGGCACCCGTCCCGAGCTAGGGGAGGCGATGGTCGCGGGCGACGTCGTCAACACGGCTTCGCGCCTGCAGAGCGCCGCCGAGACCGGGAGCCTCGTCGTCGGCGAGCTGACCTACAGGACGACGCACCAGCAGATCGACTACGAGCCGCTCGACCCTGTCACGGTCAAGGGCAAGGCCGATCCGGTGCCGCTCTGGCGCGCCAAAGGCCCGCGCAGCCGCTTCGGCGTGGACGTCGAGATCGGAGGCGTCACGCCACTCGTCGGCCGCGACTCCGAGCTGTCACTGCTCAAGGAGACGTACGCGCGCGTTCGCCGCGATGAGTCGGTGCAGCTCGTCACGCTGGTCGGCGAAGCGGGCGTAGGCAAGACGCGGCTGTTGCAGGAGCTCGCCCAGTGGCTCGACGACGAGCCCGACATCGTGTATTGGCGCCAGGGACGCTGCCTGCCCTACGGCGAGGGAATTACCTTCTGGGCGCTGGGGGAGATCGTCAAGGCGCAGGCGGGAATCCTCGATTCGGACGAGACCGACGAAGCCGCCTCGAAGCTCGCGGCCAGCGTCGACGCGGTCGTCGCTGACGCGAGCGAGCAGGACTGGATCCGCACCCGCCTGGCGCCGCTCGTCGGCATCTCAGGCGAGGCTGCGGGTGCGAGCCGCGAGGAGTCGTTCACCGCCTGGCGCAGCTACCTCGAGGCCGTCGCCGCCCAGCGTCCCCTGGTGGTTCTCTTCGAAGACCTGCACTGGGCCGACGAGGCGCTGCTCGAGTTCCTCGACCACCTCTTGGACTGGTCACTGGGGGTCCCGATGCTCGTGCTCTGCACCGCGCGGCCGGAGCTCTACGAGCTGCACGGCTCATGGGGAGGCGGAAAACGAAACTCGACGACCGTCTCGCTCTCTCCACTCGCTCGCGACGACACGGCTCGCCTCCTCCACGCGCTGCTCGACCAGAGCGTCCTGCCCGCCGAGACCCAGGCGCTGCTGCTCGAGCGCTGCGGGGGCAACCCGCTCTATGCGGAGCAATTCGCGCGGATGCTCGTCGACAGCGGCGAAGACGTGGGCGTGCCGGAGACCGTTCAGGCCGTCATCTCGGCAAGGCTCGACGCGCTCGGGACTGAGCGCAAAGGGCTGCTTCAGGACGCTGCGGTCGTCGGCAAGGTCTTCTGGGCCGAGGCACTGGCAGCGGTCTCCGGGCTCGACCAGCGGGCGGTGCTCGCCGGTCTCGTCGACCTGGCGCACAGGGACCTGATCCGTCCTGCTCGGGCGTCGTCGATCGAGGGCAAGCGAGAGTTTTCGTTCGCGCACCTGCTGGTTCGTGACGTCGCGTACGGCCAGATCCCACGCGCGGAGCGCGCCCAGAAACACCGGCACGTAGCAGAGTGGATCGAGGAGATCGTCGGCGAGCGCGTCGCAGACCACGCGGACCTCCTGGCCTTCCACTACTCCGAGGGACTCGAGCTCGCGAAAGCCGCGGGTGCTACGCCTGCTGAAACGGAGCCGCTGCGGGCCGCCGCGGTGAGGATGTACCTCGCAGCCGCAAAACGCGCGGAGGACCTGGACGTGCGGCCGTGGATCGAGAACGTCGATCGGGCGCTCGAGCTCGCCTCGCCGGATGAGCGGCCGGCGGTGCTGGTTCAGCACGCCCGGGCCTTCGGCTCCGGTGGCCGGACGGGGGACGCCAGAGCCGACCTCGAGGAGGCAATCCCGCTGATCGAAGCCGTGGGCGACAACATCCTGCTCGGTCGGGCGCTCCACGAGCTCTCGTGGCTGATTGTTTTCACTGCTGACGCGGCTGCGAGCGCAGCTGCCCAGGAAGCCTCGATCGCCACACTCGAACGGGAGCCGCCGGGGGCCGATCTCGCTGACGCGTACATGGGGTCCGCGGGAAAGCTGATGATGGAGGAGCGCTCGGAGGAATGCCTCGCGTTTTGCGAGCGCATCCAGCACGTCGTCGAGGAGCACGGCAGCCGCGCGACACGCACGAGGTTCCACGAGTTCAGGGGAATCTCCAGGGTCGTGACCGGCGACGTCGAGCGCGGGCTCCAGGAGTTGCGCGAAGCGCTGGAAGA
>DATFXA010000202.1:0-2841 GCA_035258645.1 Gaiellaceae bacterium | reverse complement strand
CTCAAGGCGAGCGGCGGCGGCGGAGTCGAGGCCGGGGCGGGTGCGCAATCGTTCGATCGCTTCGCGCTCGGCGTCGATCGCGAGAACGCGCCAGCCGCGGCGAAGCAACTCGACCGTGTCTCGGCCCTCGCCGCAGCCGAGATCGACCGCGAGACGCTCCTTGCCGCCGCCGCCCTCGCGCTCGAACAAGTCGAGTGCGAAGAGCAGTGTCTCCCGTGGCGCACCGCCCTTCGCCGCATCGTAGTAGCGGCCCCAGCCCTCGCTCATCCGAAAGCGCGCACCCACACCGCCGGTGGCTGCTTCGTGCTCACGATGACAGTCTGGCCGCTACTCCTTTACGAAGAGTGGTGGCCGTTTCGCATCTGATCCTGAAATCCCGGGTGCCTGAGTCCGGCATGCCCGCCTCGGTCAGATCCGCCGACGCTCGAGTGGCTTGTTAGGTCGGGCGCGAGGCACGGAATCGCGCTTGAACCGACTCGCCGTCGTGTTCTGGCCGAAGCGCGACACGCTTCACGGACTGGACCCTCCGCCGTCGCGTTAGCGCACCAGGAACGCACCATGACCTGGACGCTTTTCTCGCCTCGGTGATCGCCGACGTCCGAGACACCGGCTCTTCGCAGCCGGTGTCGGCTCGCTAGTCGGCGCCGTGGAGGGGGCGTGGTAGGCCGCGATCCCCGGCGGCATCAGGCTCCAGCAAGCCGCGCCGCTCCGTGTGTTCGCGTCGTCGGGCGGTCGGGCGCCGAACAGTGAAAGAGCGTCCCCCAACCAACGTCGACCTCGCAGGCCATGCGCGCACGGTCTTCAAGCGAGCGCTCCAGCACGACAACCTGCTCTTCGCCGAAGCGACAGCGAGGGAGATCGGCCAAGTCAGCCTCGTCGGGGCGCTCGAGCTTACGGTCCCGATCGCCCGGAAAGACTTGCGTCATCCGCGGGTCGCCGTGGAAGCAGGCGGATGAGCTCGTACGCCCTGACGGCGTGCGTGAAGCCTTTCATTTCGAGCTCAGCTGCTGGCTGCGTCTCGACTCGATCCTCGAGAGCCGCATACGCACGTTTGTTGAGAAGGATCTGCCCCGTCGCCGCCGCATCGCTGAGCCTCGCGGCGAGGTTCGTCACGGTTCCGAGCACGCCGTAGTCGTGGCGTCCCTCGAACCCGATCTGACCAAGGGTCGCGTGACCCGCAGCGATGCCGGCTCCCAATCCGAGCTCGTGGCCGCGCTTGCTCCAGGCAGCCGCGAGTTCTCCGACGCGCTTGCGCATCGCGACAGCCAGCTTCGCGGCATGGAATTCGTGGTCGGGGAGCGGTGCAGGATCGTTGAAGAAGACCATGAGCCCGTCCCCGGCGAAATGCTCGAGCGTGCCCTTATGAGCTGTGACCAGCCCTCCCACGGCTTGGTGATACTCGCGGACGACCTCGATCAGCTCTTCCGGCTCGGCGGTCTCGGCGAACGCGGTGAAGCCGCGTAAGTCGAAGTAGACGACGGTGATGAAGGCGCGGTGGCCGGCGAGAAGGCGGCTGCTGTCTTCGCTTGAAAGCAGCGCTCCGATCTCCGGCGACACGAATCGTGCGAGCTGAACCCGCTGTCGCTCGACGGTTTCGAAGAGCTTCGCGTTGCCGATCGCGATCGCGCACTGACTTGCGAAAGTCGCCATCAAGTCGATCTCGTCGGAGTCGAACGGCCGAACCTCGCGCCGACCCACCTGAATGACGCCGACCAGCTCGTCTTCGATCAAGACAGGAAGCCCGAGCATAGACCGGACCTCCGCCATCTTGCGCCCCGGATAGTCGTAGTCGGGGTCTACAACGACATCCGGAATGTGCGCCGGACGCCTCGTCATGGCGACGCGGCCGGCCAGGGTTTGAACCCCTAGCTCGACGGGGTGAAGCCGCTCGTATTCCATCACCTCCTGCGGTATTCCCACGTTCGCCTGGGCATAAAGCAGCTCTCCATCGTTGAGGTGAATCAGCGAGTAGTCCGAGCGACAAAGCGAGGTCGCCGCGTTTGCGATTCGATCCAAAATCGGCTGGAGTCGCATCCGGGACTGGGCCAAGTCCTGAAGCACCTCTGCAACTGCGGTCTGCCGAGCGCGAAGTTCGCGCAGCTTCCCGGTCAGCTCGACGACCCGGGCATCATCGGACCCGCGATCCGTCATCTCTCCAGCGAGCCTACGGGATGACGCCGAAGCCCGCACCCCGCGGTATGGAGCAGGAAGATGGATTGGCACCCGGAGCCGCGGCGAACAAGGTAGATGCAGAGAGGGCTGGGTACATCCGGCGGCGACGATCCAAGAGGCTGGCGTCGTCACGGCGTGCCTGGCGGCCCTCGGGAGTCCAGGGCACGACGAGGCGATGGCGACGCTCGGGTCATGGCCGAAGGAGCGACTAGGCGAGGGGGAGCTCGAGGCGTAGCCTGATGATGAGGGTCGCACGGCAGGCTGACCCTTACGCTTGCGGCGGCTCTCTTTCCGAGCGCTGCCGATGTCTTGGCTCGGGTTCGCCCGAAGCTCTGGACGACCGGCGATCGAGCTCCGTCTGCACGATCGTGAGAACCGCCCAGAGAAACAAGAACGGAAGGCTCAGGAAGGCCAAAAGAAGCAGAACAAACACGTCTGCCTCGGTCTCGTCGGCGCTCCCGACCGCCGCATCGACCGCAAGGTAGACGGCCAAGATGACGAGCAAGACGATCAAGACCGCCAGCGTTCGGCGGGTGAGGAAGACGATCCGTCGAGCCTTCACCACGGACTCGGTCTGACCCTAACGCGCGGCCCGGCAAGTTTCGCTATCGCGTGACCCATGGCGACACCCTCACCCTCGAGCCCGTGATCACCCCGGCTACGCCACGA
>DATFXA010000201.1:0-2384 GCA_035258645.1 Gaiellaceae bacterium | reverse complement strand
CCCTCGACGAGGGCGACCGTCGAGGGGAACTCGCCGTCGAAGTGCAGGAAGAACGGTCGCGGCCGGGCGAGGCTGGCGTTGACCAGCGGGGGCGAGTTGCGCGGCGTCATGGTGCGGCCGTCCTCGCGCGCCGGTATGGGGCTGTGGCGTGCGAAGTCGGCATAGCTGCGATTGCCGCCTCCGGGCGTCTCCTTGGCGTCGTCCACCAGGTGACAGGCGCGGCAGTTCATGCCGCCGCCGGGGAACGGACCCGGGATCGGGCCCGCCGTCGTGTCGAGCGTGCTCATCACCGGATCGCCCTGCGGGAGCACGGCGTTCACGTTGCCGCCGGCGTGGGCCTGGAAGAACTGTGCGAAGCGCGTCTCCAGGAACAGCCGCTCCCCGATCACCACCTCGGGGGGATCGGCCTCCTCGCCGCCGCCCTCGTCGTCGTCGGCCCGGGCGACGGCGGGGCCGAGGAGGACGAGCAGCAGGAGCAGGAGCTTGATGATCGCCATTGGGGGAGCTCCTCAGAATCCGAAGGCGACGCCGAACAGGAACGCGCTCTGATGGTCGACGGTGCCGGGGATGAAGTTCGTGACGCTCGACAGGCTCTGGCCGCTGTTGGTGTGCGTGTACTCGTAGGCGAGCTGGAAGACGACGAGCGGAACCGGGCGATACGAGAGGCCGACGGTGATGCGGTCGACCCGGCGGTCGTCGGTCTCGAACGAGACGAGCCGGCCGCCGCCGAACGCCGCCTCCTCCACGAGGCCGTTCAGCCATACCTGCTCGCCGCGCAGCACGGCGACGAGCTGCGGGTTCTCGAACTCCCAGCCGAGGAAGCTCTTGGTGAGGAAGTCGGGCCAGAAGCGATAGCGGAAGTCGAGCCAGTAGCCCTGCTTGCTCGTCGCGATGTTCGCGAGCTCGAACTCGACCTCGCTCTCGAGCGACGGGTTCTCGAACTCCGACTCCTGCTCGCGCGCGACCCGCGCCAGACCCGTGGCGACGTTCTTGACGCCGCCGAAGTGCGTGAAGACGTACTCGCCCTCGATCTCGAAGTGCCCGAAGATGCTCTTCCAGTCGCCGGCGAGCGAGTACAGGCTCTCGCTGGGCAGGAAGCTCGGCGTGTAGCGGCCGTAGTACCAAGAGGCGCCCACCTCGTGGCCCAGGGCGGGGCTCAGCGCGAGTCGCCCGGTGAAGGACTTCGCGTTCTTGACGTCGTTCGAGAACGTGCCGGTGAACGGCTGCACCTCGACCTCGATCGCCTGCAGCGGCGTGTCCGGGAAGCGGGTCTGGGCGACCTGCTCGAACTCGTAGTCGAGTGTCACGCCGTTGACGACGTAGGTCTGGTAGTTGAGCATCATGTCGTCGCCGAGCGGCACGTCGCCGAGGAAGCCGATGCCCAGCTCGTCCCAGGCGGCGGGAACGGGCAGCACGGGCACCCCGCGATCCACCAGCGACCGGCGCGGCAGATCCCAGAGATCGTCGTCGTGGTGCAGGTTGAAGCGGCCGACCGGAACCAGCACCGCGCCGCCGCGAAACTTGAGCCAGTCTTGGACGTCGTACTGTAGCCACGCCTGCTCGAGCGAGATCTCCGAGCCGTTGGTGGCTTCGATCGCCTGCGTCGCGGCGAGGCCGCCGTCGCTCGGTTGGAGCGTCTTCTCCACCTCGAGCTGGCGGAAGCGCTCCAGCTCGAGCTCCATGTAGGCGTGCAGCCGGGGGGCGATGTTGGCGTCGGTGGTCAGCACGAAGCGGCGGTAGGTGAACGTGTTGTTGTCCGCCGGATTGCTGTTGGCCTCGTAGCGGATCGAGCCGTAGCCACCGACCTTGACCCGGTCGGTGATGGCCCGGAGCGAGCTCGGCAGATAGCCGCCCCGCTCGTTCTCGCCCGCCTTGGCGGTCCGCGCCGGCTCGGCGCCGGCCTCTGGCGCAGGCGCGGGCGCGGCGGCGACGGCGCCCGGCTTCGCCGGCGACGGCGCGGCGGCCGTCTCGGCGGCCTTGCGCTTCGACTCTTCGGCCGCTCGCCGACGATCGGCCGCATCGCGCCGCCGGAGCTCCGACTTGAGCTCCTGCAGCTCCTTCTCCATCCGCTCGACGCGCTGCTCGAGGGTCTCGGCCAGTGCCGGCCCGTTTCCCAGCACCACCGTCGCCATCGCGAGCGCGAAGCACAAGCGTCCTCTGTCCATCGATCCCCCTTGCGAGTCCCACCCCTCGTGAAGCCGAAAGGTGAAACGGAAAGAGCCCGGAACGCGCGTTTCTCCGTGCGCGCGTTGCCGGGCTCTGGGTTCGTGGACCGCTGGCCGCTGGCTCGAATGTCGCGCCGTTCAGCGCATCGACACCTCGATCCACTCGCCGGTCATCCCCCTGACCGGTACCACGACGACGCGCTTGCAGCGCCGGCACTT
>DATFXA010000200.1:0-5067 GCA_035258645.1 Gaiellaceae bacterium | reverse complement strand
GCTGATCGACGTCCCCGAGCCCGGCGGGTTTCGTGTGCTCGGGACCACGCTCGACGACGCCGCCGGCGAGGCGTTCGACAAGGGGGCACGCCTGCTCGGGCTCGGCTACCCGGGCGGGGCGGCGATCGAACGGCTTGCCCGAGACGGCGATCCGGACGCCTACGAGTTCCCCGTCGCGCGCCTGCCCGGGCTCGACTTTTCGTTCTCGGGAGTGAAGACGGCGCTGCTCTACACCGTCCGTGACCTCTCGGACGCCGAGCTCGAGCGTCGCCGCGCCGACCTCGCGGCCGGCTACCAGGCGGCGATCGTCCGTGCCCTTGCCGGCCGGATCGACGAGGCCGCGGAGCAGACGGGAGCGTCGAAGATCGCCGTCGTCGGCGGCGTGGCGGCCAACTCGGAGCTGCGCGCCGCGTTGCCCGAGGCGGCGTTCGCGCCGCTCGATCTTTGTACCGACAACGCGGCGATGATTGCCTCGGCGGCCCGGTACGGGGAGGCAGTCCCCTTCCCCAGTTATCTTCCGCTCGATGCGTACGCCTCCGGTTAGCGTTGCGCGGCTAGGCAGGCTGACCCCGTTCGCCGTCGTCGTACTCGGGACGCTTGCGGTCGTCGTCGGAGCAGGCGGAACGAGGACGACGCAGCCCACGCTGTCCTCCAACGCCGCCGCCTGGCGAGGGCTTGCGGGCAGTGCCCGGCCGCAGGTGGACGTCGGCCAGCGCGTGATCGTCGTCCTCAAGGCGCCCTCCCTGGCCGAGCGGGTCGCGCAGGCCGGCGGGCACGCGTCGGACTCGCAGGAGCGGCAGTGGACGACCGCCGCCTTGGCGGCGCAGCAGCAGGTCCTGGGGACGCTTGCGCAGCACGGAGTCCAGGTGCGCGTGGACTACTACTACTCGCGCGTGATCAACGGCTTCTCCGCCGCGCTCGACTCCGAGGCGGTCGCGCTCCTGGAGCGGGAGCCTGAGGTCGCGGGCGTCTATCCGGTGCGCGTCGCCTACCCGGCGACCGTCTCTTCACGGCTGCTCGCGCAGGCCGGGCTTGCCCGAGGCGCGGCGCACGAGCCGGAGATCATGCTGCCCGGGTACGACGGCCGCGGCGTCACGATCGCCCTGCTCGACACCGGGGTCGACCGGACACAGCCCTTCTTGCGGGGACGGGTTCAGGACGGAATCAACATCCTGAGCGACGGCGATTTCCGCGCCCTCGCGGCGACGAAGCCCGACGATGCGACCAGGCTCGAGCGCCACGGGACAGAGATGGCCGGCCTGCTCGTTGGCGCGGGCGGCCCCGAAGGGCTTGCAGGCGTCGCGACCGGTGCCTCGGTGCTTCCGATCCGCGTTGCGGGCTGGCAGCAGGACGTCGCCGACGGCTGGGCGATCTACTCGCGCACCGATCAACTGATCGCCGGGCTCGAGCGGGCCGTCGACCCGAACGAGGACGGGGACGCACACGACGGGGCCCGGATCGCCCTCGTTCCCCTCGCGGCGCCCTACGCGGCGTTCGCTGATTCCCCAGAGGCGCGGGCGGTGGAGGGGGCTCTCGATCTCGACACGCTCGTCGTGGCAGCGGCCGGGAACGACGGCCCGGCCGGGCCCGCGTTCGGGAGCCTGTCGAGCCCGGGCGCGTCCCCCGATGCCCTCAGCGTCGGCGCCGCCGACCTCCGCTCGCAGACGGAGCAGGTGCGGGTCGTCGTCAGGGTGGGGCTCGAGGTGCTCGTCGACCGGCTGCTACCGCTCGCCGGAGCGGTGCTGCCGAGCCACGGCCGCGAGCTCGCCCTGGCGGCGCCGCGGGAAGAGGGTTCGGAGACGAGCCCGGGCGGATTCCTCGCGCCGCCGCCGCTGAGCTCGTTCTTCGACAAAGCCGGCCTGAGCGTCGTAGCCGGCCGCGCCGCGCTGGTCCGCGCGGGGGACGACCCGGTAACCGCTGTCGAGAATGCCGCTCGTGCCGGCGCCTCGACCGTGGTCCTTTATGGGACCGCGATCCCTGCCGGGGGACTGGGGTTGGACGAAAGCGTGCCCGTGCCGGTCGTAGCGGTCCCAGGCGACGTTGCACGCACGGCGCTCGATGAGCTGGAGGCGGGGAAGCATCCGGCCCTCTCGCTCGGCGCCTCGCGTGTCGCGCGCAACGGCACCGGTGGCGGCACCGCGCCGTTCTCGTCCCGAGGGCTGTCGTTCGACTGGCGGGTCCGGCCCGACCTCCTGGGCCCCGGAGTCGCCCTGATGACCTCCGAGCCTTCGGCCGCGGAGGACGGCACGGCCGCCTACGGGACCGTCAACGGCTCGAGCGGCGCAGCGGCGACGGTTGCCGGCGCCGCCGCCCTGCTCGCCCAGGCCCGGCCCGACCTCGACGCGCGCGGTCTACGCAGCATCCTCGCCGGGTACGCCCGGCCGTTCGACGAGGGTTCGGTGACCACGCAGGGGACGGGGCTCGTCGACGTCGGCGCCTCGGCGGCCGCCGAGCTCGCGGCCGATCCGACAACGCTCGCCTTCGGCCCCGCCGCCCGGCCGAACTGGAATTCCGTGCAGAAGCTGACGATTCGGAGCCTGTCCAGCCGCCGTCTCGACCTGCGCGTCGCGCTGCCACAGACCGGCGGCGCCGGTCTCGCGCTCACCGCCTCGCCGGATCGCTTCCGCCTGCGCCCAGGCGGCAAGGTCACGATTCAAGTGAAGGCGTCGTTCCAGGGAACGCCCGCGCCCGGCGCCCCGGCGGAAGGGGCGATCCAGATCGGCTCCCGCTCGACGCTGCCGCTGCGGATTCCGTGGGCCATTCCGTTCGGGCGCTACACCGGCCCGTTGCTTTCGAGCGTCAGTCTGTCGAAGACGAGCTTCAAGCCTTCGGACACGACGCCGGCGGTGCTTTCGTTCCGCGCGGGCGCGCTGTCGCCGGGGACGGGCGGAACGGAGGTCCATCCCGTCGGTCGGCTCGACATGGTCTTGGCGAACTCGTCCGGCACGCATCTCGGCCTGCTCGTCCGGATGCGTGACCTGCTGCCCGGTAGCTACGCGTTCGGGCTCACCGGCCGCGACCCGAACGGCAACACCTTGCCCGCGGGCGACTACACGCTCGCGCTGGCAGCGATCCCGCCGGACGGGAGCCGCGCGACCTACCGCAAGGTCGTGTTCACGATCAAGTAGTTCCTTATACTCAGGCCGCTATTTGCGGCGATTTTCCCGTTTGCCGCGCGTCGAAGGAGCGTCAGTGACCACACTCGAAGTCCCCGAATCACACCTGCGCGAGAACCCGTACGACATCGCCAAGGAGCAGCTGCGCCGCGTCGCGCAGCTCTTCGGCGTCGACCCGAACCTCGTCAACGTGCTGCAAGAGTGCAAGAAGGCTGTCGTCGTCTCGGTCCCCGTGACCATGGACGACGGCACCATCCAGGCGCTCGAGGGCTATCGGGTCACTCACAACATCGCGCGCGGACCGTCGAAGGGCGGCATCCGCTACCACCCGGACGTCGAGCTCGACGAGGTGAAGGCGCTCGCGATGTGGATGACGTGGAAGTGCGCGCTGATGGGCATTCCGTTTGGCGGGGCCAAGGGCGGCATTCGCGTCGACCCGAAGAAGCTCTCGCAGGCCGAGCTGCAACGAATGACACGCCGCTACACGAGCGAGATCATCAACGAGATCGGGCCGGAGAAGGACATCCCGGCGCCGGACGTCGGCACCAACGCCGCCGTGATGGCGTGGATCTTCGACACCTACTCAATGAACAAGGGCCACTCGGTCCTCGGCGTGGTGACCGGCAAGCCGCTGAACGTCGGCGGCTCGCTCGGCAGGCTGGAGGCAACAGCGCACGGGGCGCTCTACTGCATCCAGGAAGCCGTCCGTAAGCGGGAGATGCGGATGGACGAGCTCCGTGTCGCCGTTCAGGGCTTCGGCAACGTCGGCAGCTTTCTCGCGCAGTTCCTGGACGAGCAGGGCGCGACCGTGATCGCTGTCTCGGACTCGCGGGGCGGTCTCTACAACGGGGCCGGGCTCGACATGCCCGCCGTGCTGGCTCACAAGCAGGAGACGGGCGCGCTCGAAGGGCTTCGCGGCGCCGAGCCGATCACGAATGACGAGCTGCTCCTGCTCGACTGCGACGTGCTCGCGCCGTGCGCCCTCGAGCAGGTGATCACGAGCGAGAACGCCGACCAGGTGAAGGCGAGGATCATCGCCGAGGGCGCGAACGGGCCGGTCACTCCTGCCGCGGACGAGATCCTCGACGATCGCGGCGTGCTGATACTTCCCGACGTGCTCGCAAACGCGGGCGGCGTCGTCGTCTCGTACTTCGAGTGGGTGCAGGGCCTCCAGGAGTACTTCTGGAAGGAGGACGAGATCAACTCGAAGCTGCGCGACATCACGACGCGGGCGTTCAACGAGACGTGGCGCACGATGGAGGATCGGAAAACGAGCATGCGCCTGGCCGCATACGGCCTGGCCGTCCGCCGCGTGGCGGATGCCACGATCACGCGCGGGCTCTATCCGTAGGTGGCCGCAGGACAAGCGCGAACGCCTCGAGTGGTCCTCTACAAGGGCGAGGGTTGCCACCTCTGCGAACGAGCCCGCGCCAGGCTGCTCGAGCTTCGGGAGGAGCTTGGGTTCGAGCTGGTCGAGGTCGTGATCGACGGCGACGCCGAGCTCGAGTCGCGCTACCGCGAGCTGATTCCCGTTGTCGAGATCGACAGCGAACGTGTCTGCACCTACTACGTCCAGCCGGAGCCCTTCCGGCGCAAGCTTGCGGGCGCACAAGGAGCGCCTGAAACAGCGGGTTTGTGACATCTCCAAGCGGCACGTAGAGCGGAATTGGCACAATGCTCGTGCCGTGTTACAAACTTCTGAACGGCCGGAGGTTTCGAACGACCGGCTCGGCGTTGGTGTCGCCGCCCGGCTCAGCCGTTACCTCCAGGTCCTGACCCAGTCGAAGAAGATGGGCAAGGACCGCATCTCCTCACAGGAGATTGCGGACTACACGAACGTCAACGCGACGCAGATCCGCCGCGATCTCTCGACGTTCGGCAAGTTCGGCAAGCGGGGCGTCGGCTACAACATCGACTCGCTGCTTGGCGAGATCAGGAAGATCCTGCGGAC
>DATFXA010000199.1:0-3509 GCA_035258645.1 Gaiellaceae bacterium | reverse complement strand
CCGCCGTGTGACGGCTGCGCAGAGCCGCCTGGAGCAGGCGATTGGCGCAACGGGGCTCGAGCTGCCGGCCTGCTCCACGTATATGAAGGAGACGAACCCGATCTTGCTGCCGGAGGTAGAGCGCGAGCTCGGCGAGGCGATCGCCAGGCGGCGGCTGTACGGGCTCTGACGGTTCGTTCACGCGGCCGCACCGCGACCGGCGCCTCGAGCCCGTCTTGTTCTCCTCGAACCAGGCGAGCAGTTTGACCCGGTCGAACCGCCGCTACCGCTCGAGCATGACGTGCTGGAGCCGGCCGGCGCTAGCGGCCTCGCCGACCCACGACTTCGGGGCCGCAAGCAGCTCGGCCGCCTCGGCGTCGGTCAGCAGGCAGTGGTCGCCATCTTTGAGCAGCTGCAGTACGCAAACGAGGCTCGCACCCACTCGCGGTCGAGCACGTCGTCGCGGGTGCGCGGGCGAGGCGGCGCTGATCGACGAGGTCGCCGGTCTCAGCCGGAAGCGGATCTGGCGGCTGCTGCGCGAGCGGGGGACAAAGTAGGACAACCGACCGGCGCTTTCGGTGGGCAGGCTGGGCTCGGGCGTCGGGAGGGTCGCATCCTCGATCAACGCATGGGCGCCGCGCCCCGGCCACGCTCTCGCGATTCAGAGCTCTGCGACCTAGAGGAGAATGCGGGAAGCTGTCTCGAGCGGGCAACCGAGCGCGACCAGCGTGCGTGCCTGTGCGAGGTCGACACGCGCGTCATCGGCCATCATCGTGGCTTGCACCGGATCAAAGCCGAGGGCGACGAACTGGTCGAGCCGCCAGACGCGCGTCCGCTGCGCCTCTTCAGACTGGTCGAGCTCGGCCGGCGATCGGATCTGTTCGGCCTCGTCCATCTCGACTCTAGGATCGACCCGCGCGGTCAGCCTGCCAAGGGCCATCCGGCCCATCGCGAAGGCCGAATCGACCCAGGTCCGATGATGCGGCTCCGCGAGCCAAGAAAAAGCGCGGCGAGGTCACAAGGCCCTTATCCCTGCCAATCGGCCTCCCTTGAGTCCGATCGGCTCCGTTCTGAAAACCAGGTGCGCCGTTCTCGAGCTCGTGGTTCTCGGGGGTCCCATAGGCCTCAGACCGCCCGGCCACTCGCCCGGCGGCCAGAGAGGTCGCGTAAGCCTTTCACCGTCACCATCAATCCGTACTTCTCGAACGGTGGCTCGAGTCCCGGCGTCGGACAATCCTCGCTTGATGGCGTACAAAAGAAACGACGGCAAGCCACGTCATCGGGCGTTCTTAGTGCAAATTGCGCCTTTTTAGAGTCGCCATCAGTACTCAGCGACGTACGATCCCACGAGAGTCGGCAGGGAGCCAGCAGGAAGCTTCCGCGACGGGGCTATCTGGGCGACCCCGCTGAATGCAGCCATGAGTCTGGTCACCCCGCCGGCTCTCCTTCGGATCGAGGGCAGTCCGGCGAGCGCGTTGAAGGACGATCCTACTCCCGGCGCAGGTCGGACTTGACCCGGCATTGCAAGGTCTTTGTAAGAAAACCGCTTAAGACATTGCACGCGCCTTCCCCACGGGCATGAGATAGAGCGGCCAAGGCGATTGCCCCGGGGAGAGAGGGGGCTCATACGGACGCTGCCCCGACTGACGGCTAACGGCTGGGCAGCGTCCCACGCCTTGGCCGCTAGGTCGGCAAGGCTAACGAGTCGTCGTGCCCGGTGACTAACGCGGGCCGGACGCGCCTACGCTCGGCGGTGGGAAGCGCCTGGGCGTTCGGCTCGCCGCCCTGACTCCGTCAGGCCGTGAAAAACCGCGGTTTGCAGGAGAAGCTGAGCCACCGCCGACTGCCTCAGTGGGCGGTCAGGCGTCTGTGTCCGGCGCTGGGCTCGGGCGAGCGTCGTTCGAGTCGTACGGCTTCGAACCGCACACACCTTCGCCCCGAAGCCGCGTAGGCTCGGCTGGGTTACGGTCTGCGCATGAGCGCCAGGTCGTCTGACGCACCGCGAAAGCACGTCTGGGTCGGCTCGATCGTCATCCGCTGCCGACGGTTCGAGGAGATGCTCGCGTTCTGGACGGCAGCGCTCGGTTACGTCGAGCGAAGGCCGCCCGAGGACGGCTGGGTCATTCTGCGAGACCCGACCGGCAAAGGACCGAACATCTCGCTCGATCGTGTCGAGCAGCCACCATCGCTTGGCGAGGTCAGCCGGGTCCATCTCGACCTCTACACGGACGATGGGCCGGGCGAGGTCGTGCGACTGCTCGCGCTCGGCGCGACCCGGTACGAACGGGAGTACGGCGGAGACGAGGACTTCGTCGTCCTCGTCGATCCAGACGGAAATCGCTTCTGCGTCGTCGACTGACGCGAGGTCGATGCTGCCACAACCTCGCTCTTCACCGCGCTGAGCCACTTATGCGCCGGTAAACTTCGCGATGACTGATCAGCCTCTCGGCCTCGGCGCCGACGGGCTGCCAGGGTCAGGAGGTCACCATCTTCGATCGACTGGACGACCCGACCTAGCTCTCCCCTCCCTCCGAACGGTGAGGCCCCGGTACGACTGTGACGACGGCGTCGGGGCCTCGCCTTTCGGACGGGGCGAGCGCGCGTCGTCCGTCAGCGACGGGGCGCGCGAGCAGACGCTCGCCGACCTAGGGCGCGAACCATAGTGCAATAGACAAGGAGGCCAACGTCGACGGGTCTGTCGTCCCGACAACCGCTGATCTCGGGGCCTTATTCCATTCGTGCCCTCGGCAAGTCGCTGCGCCGGTGGGCCGTGTCGTCATCTGGCAGCGGCTCGGCAAGCTCGAGTCGCTTCAACCTCCGTCTCGCAATGCGCGGTTTAGCGGCTTGTTTGCAGGCTTTTGAGGCAGGCGTTGTAGTGAGTCGTTGAGTCAGGCACCGACCGAAAGAAAGCGTCCCCCCGGTGTCGCGATGGGTTGTCGGGCGCCGACAAGGAGAAGACGGCGGTCGGGGACTCGCCGGAGGCCGGCGAGAAAGGCGGCTCAGCCAATCGACTCATAGTGGTGCAGGAACGATTCCTCGATGAGCGCCTCCAGTCGCTCGTCGGGAATCACCGGGCTCTCCCAATCCTCGCCGGTCATGCTCTTCAGTGCGGCGAGGTCCTCCCACACGGTGATCATCAGGAACTCCTCGCCTGTAGCGCCGGCGCCGCGGCCCGCGTAGCGCGCTACCAGACCTGGCTGTGAATCGACGAACGGGATGGAAACCTCTTCTACGAGGCGCGTGAGCTCCTTGACGGCGCCGGGCCGAGGCCGGGCGCGGAAGACACGGACGATCATGATGTCGCCGACGTTACCGCCCCGGTGTGCCCTTAGGCTTGACGAAGCCCTCGCCCACGATCCGCTCGCGGCCTTCGTGATCTCGTCTGAGGCCTGCGCGAGGGCGAGCCGGACATCCTTGCTGCCGCTCTACAAGGCGGCGAAGGAAGCGAGCGAGGCAAACGAGACGGCTCCCCGCCGGCTCAAGCTCGCCGAGGGCAAGCCGTAAGCGCGTTCGGCTGGGTCTACTGGAGC
>DATFXA010000198.1:0-10891 GCA_035258645.1 Gaiellaceae bacterium | reverse complement strand
GGGACGCGCACACGGCGACGATCGCCGATAACGAGAGCCGGCGGAGACGTACTCCGTCACTGCGGCCAATGAGTCTTCAAGCTCCTGAACCAGTCTCACTCGCTGTCTCCGAGACGGCACGCTTGGTGCCCGCGCCAAAGGGGGAGCACTACACGGTTGCGATCCGCCTGAGCAACGGCGAGCTGATCACCGCGGGTGAGACCGACGGCGCTGACAAGGCCGAGGCCCTCGGCCACGCGGTCGTCGCCGACGTCACCCAGGAGAACGGCGAATGGCCGTTTTTCAGCGGCAGGTTCATCAACCCCGAGACGATCGTCTCGGTTGACTTGCTCCAGTCCTAGCTCGCGGCGAGCGGTCCGACCCTTTGTGATCTAGATCACCCAGATGGGCTAAGGCATGCCGCTGTTGCTACCGTTAACTTGGTTAACGGTTTATGCCAGCTCTAGCAACAGCCACCGATCCCGTCACTGTCGCGAACCGGCTCCGGCCGGTTCTTTTGAAGCTCAACCGCCATCTGCGGCGCGAGATTCACTCGCTCGGTGTCACCGGTGGTCAGGCCTCGCTGCTGTTCACGATCCAGCGATGCCCCGGGATCGGTGTCCGCGAGCTCGCCGCGCTCGAGCGGATGTCGGCGCCGGGCATGTCCAAGTACGTCGGGCGCCTCGAGGCTGCGGGCCTGGTCGTTCGCGAGCCCTCGACCGACGACCGCAGGCGGATCGGCCTCCGCGTCTCGTCCGAAGGAGAACGCGTGCTCCGATCCGTGAAGTCGAGGCGCACCGCCTGGCTCGCCGCCCGGCTGCGCGGCCTTTCCGAGGAGGAGCTCGAGGCAGTCGACCGAGCGATCGAGCCACTGCAGGAACTGATCGACGAGTGACGGCGGCGCTGCTGACGATCAACCGGCGGGCGTTCGCGAGCCTGCGGATGCACCGCAACTACCGCTTCTACTTTCTCGGCCAGGCGATCTCGCAGACCGGTACGTGGATCGACAAGGTCGCGCAAGCCTGGCTCGTACTGGCATTGACACACTCCGCTTTCGCCGTCGGGCTGCTGGCGGCCTGTCAATTCGTGCCGTTCAGTGTCTTCGGACTGCTCGCGGGTGTGGTCGTCGACCGTCTGAACACGTGGCGCACGGTCGTCGTGACGCAGGCGATCAGGATGGTGCTCGCCTCGACGCTGGCCGCGATCGTCCTCGCCGGCGTCGCCCAGGTGTGGATGGTCTACACACTCGCGATCCTGACGGGAATCGTGCTCGTCCTCGACGCGCCCTCCCGTCAGCAGCTGACGTTCAACATGGTCGGGCGGGACGAGCTGCCGAACGCGGTGGCGCTCAACTCCTCGCTCTTCAACGCCGCCCGGATCGTCGGGCCGGGCATCGGCGGCCTGCTGATCGCAGCCTTCGGCGTCGGAGCCGCCTTCGCGATCAACGCCGCGAGCTTCGTCGCAGTCCTTACCGGACTGCTGCTGATGGACACCACCAAATTCGTCGCTTCCGCGCACCGCGAGCACCCGACCTTGTTCAACGGCCTCCGCGAAGGAGTCACCTACGCCCGCGAGAGCCCCCATGTTCGCCTCGTCCTGACGATGCTCGTCGCAATCTCGACGATCGCGATGAACTTCAACGTTCTGCTGCCTGTGCTGGCCCGTCACACGCTGGACGCCGGCGCGGGGGTCTTCGGCCTGATCGCCGCTTGCTTCGGAGCCGGCGCGCTGGTCGGCGGACTGCTCTCTGCCGCGCTCTCGCGTGCAAGCTGGAAGGCGATCGTCGCCGGGGCGGGCGGCCTCGGCATCGCCGAGCTCGTGCTCGCGCCGCAGCATTCACTCGGCCCCGCGATTGTGCTCCTGTTCGTGGCCGGCATCTGCTTCACGCTCTACACCGCGAACTCGAACGCCCTACTTCAGCTGCGCGCTCCGGACCATCTGCGGGGCCGAGTGATCGGCTTCTACTACTTCGCCTTCAACGGCCTGGCGCCGCTCGGCGGGCTCCTCACAGGCTGGCTGGCGGCGACCGGAGGCACCGAGCTGGCATTCGCCGTCGCCGGCACGGTGACGGCGCTGGTTGCGCTTCTAGCACTGCCGCAACTGCCGCACGTGCGCGCCGAAACGGCCTAAATCTGTCTTCAAAGCCGCCTTTTTACGTTCGTCTTACACCCTCGCCCACGAACTCTGACGTTGGCCGCGACAATGAGGCCGTGGCCAAAAGAGGGCTCATCGTTGCGCTGCTCGCCTGCACGGCGCTCCTCGCCGCCCCTGCGCTGGCGGGACGGCTGGTGCCCAAATCCGTTAGCTCGTATCTCCTCGGCCCGAAACTGATCCGAGCCGAGCTCTACGTGCAGGCCGGTGCCGTCCAGCACGACTACCAGCTCGATCGAGGCCGCCTTCAGAAGCGCTACTCCAACGGCCAGCTCACGATCGTGAAGCAAGCCGGCCCGATCTCGGTCAAGGTGTCGCCGACGGCCCGCGTACTTCTGAACGGAACGTTGTCGAGCATTCGTGCTCTCCGGCCGAGAATGCAGGTCGCCGTTCTCCACGACAAGGAGCTTCCGGCGCAACAGGTCTGGGCTTCGACGAAGTCGCCGCCAGCGCTCCCGGTGCCGGTCGCCAACCTGCTGCTGGGCAGCCAGCTGGTCCGTGGCGAGATCGGGGTCGCCTCCGGCGATCCCACCGCGCCGCACGACTTCCTCCTCGACTACGGACGGATCAGGCAGGTCGGCCCGCTGGCGGTCACGCTGAAAGAGCGGGATGGAACGATCGTCACGATCAACGTCTCGCCGACCCCCCGCGTCAAGCTGAACGGCCAGAATGCAAGCTTCCTCGACTTGCGAAAGGGCATGATGGCCTTGACGATCCACGACGGCGACAAGCCGGCCGACCAGGTTTTCGCGACAAGAAGGTGAACGCAAGACCCGTGGCGAACGGGGGCCAGGGAGGCACGGTGCTGCTGGTCGAGGACGAGCACTCGATCGGCTCGATGACACGCGGCTATCTGGAGCGCAGCGGCTGGAGTGTCGTCTGGGTGCGCACAGGTGAGGAGGCGCTGGCCGAGCTCGGTCGGCATCAGGTCCGTATCCTGATTCTCGACATTCGTCTGCCCGGCATCGACGGCTTCGACGTCGCGCGGCTCGTTCGCACGCGCTCGGATGTGCCGATCCTGATGCTCACCGCCCGCGACGAGGAGCCCGACCGCGTTGCCGGTCTCGAGCTCGGCGCCGACGACTACCTGACAAAGCCGTTCTCGCCGCGCGAGCTCGTCGCCAGGATGAAGGCCGTGCTTCGCCGAGCCGACGGGCGGAGCGCCGAAGAAGTACTCACGCTCGCCGATGTCGAGCTGAACCGCAACGCCCGCGAGGTCGTCGTCGACGGCCACCCGGTCGAGCTGACGACGAAGGAGTTCGACCTGCTTGCGACCCTGCTCGAGAATCCGGGCATCGTGGTCAGCCGCGACCAACTGCTCGACCGCGTCTGGGGCATGACCTATCCCGGCGGGACCCGCACGGTCGACGTGCACGTCGCCCAGCTCCGCCGCAAGCTGGGCCGCCCCGAGCTGATCCGCACGGTTCGCGGGGCCGGGTACAAGACCGTCAGACAGTAGGCCCGTGAACCGCCGGTACACGCTGCGAACGAACCTGTTCGTGGCGATCGTGCTCGTGGTCGTGCTCTCGATCGGGCTGATGCTCGCGGTCGGCTCCGTGCTCACGCGGCGGGCAGTCGAGCGAGCGACCTTGAAGGACGTCGCGCACCAGGCCGATCTCCTAGCAGCGAGGGAGAGCGTCTCGATCTTCCCTTGTATCCGCCTCAAAGACATCCGCCCGTACTTCTCCCGGCAGAACGAGATCGCGGCTTGCGTCTCGCTTGCCCGCCCGTCGAAGTACCTCCCGCCCAAGCTCCAAGCCGTGCTTCAGAAGAAGAAGCGCCACAACGGGACGATCCGCATCGGCGGCACGACCTACTTCTACGCGGCGCGACCGGCGAGCAGTCAGAAGAACACCCGCGAACTGGTGCTGCTGCGACCGAAGAGCCTCGGCAACACAGCCTTCTACCCGTTTTTGGTTGGCCTGCTGATTGCTGCAGGCGCCGGGATTGCGCTCGCAGCACTGGCGGCGTTCCTGCTCGCGCGGCGGATCGCCCGGCCCGTACGGCGAGTCGTCGACGCGACGCGCCACCTCGCGGAGGAGCGCGATCCGGAGCCGGTTCCGATCGAGGGCGCCTACGAGATCGCCAGCCTGGCGCGTGCGTTCAACGAGATGGCCGAGCAGCTCGCGCGAGCACGCGCCGCGGAAAAGCAGTTCCTGCTCTCCGTCAGCCACGAGCTGAAGACGCCGCTGACCGCGATTCGCGGCTACGCAGAAGGCGTCGCCGACGGAGCCTTCGACATGAACGAAGCGGTGGAGACGATCTCTGTCGAAGCCGCCAGGCTCGAGCGGCTGGTCCGCGACCTGCTCGACCTGGCCCGGATGAACCGCACCGACTTCTCGATCCACCGGGAGCAGCTTGATCTCGCGACAATCGCCCGCGAGGCGGTGCGCCGCTATGAGGGGCAGGCCCGCGAGTTCGGAGTCACGCTCGAGGCCGTCTCGCCGGCCCCGGCGCCTGCCATCGGGGACCCAGACCGCATGCTGCAGGTGACCTCGAACCTGGTCGAGAACGCTTTGCGCCTGACGCCCCGCGGCGGCGTCGTTCGCGCCTCGGCAGCTTCTGCAACGCTCTCCGTCGAGGACACCGGGCCTGGGCTCAGGCGGGAGGATCTGCCCCGGGCTTTCGAGCGCTTCTACCTGCACTCGCGCTATTCGTCCGACCGTCCGGTCGGCACCGGCCTCGGCCTCTCGATCGTCAAGGAGCTGACGCAGGGAATGGGCGGCTCGGTCGACGTGGAATCGACACCCGGTCAGGGGACGCGGTTCACTGTTCGGCTTCCCGACGCTCCCGGGGACGACTTTACGGACGGCTCACGTCCACCGAACAGGGAACTGACGCAGGTCGTAGACACTTCGACCCAGAACTAATCGCGCTCCGGACCGACTTCCTCTCTCTCCTTCCCGAAGCCCGCTGCCCAGGCGGGCTTCTTCCTTTTTCTCCCCGCTAGCCTGCGGGCGTGGCAGCGGGTAGGCAGCACTACAACGTCACGCTGGCAATCCTGGCGGTCGCGGGCACGGCCTACGCCCTGCAGCAGACAATGGTGATTCCGGCGCTGCCGACGCTCCAGCGGGATCTCAACACGACCACGACCTGGGTGACGTGGGTGCTGACGATGCTTCTCCTCGTCGCCTCCGTCTCGACCCCGATCATCGGGAAGCTGGGCGACCAATACGGCAAGCAACGCCTACTCGTGATCTCGCTCGTCCTTTTCTTCGTCGGTTGCGCGGGCGCCGCGGCGGCCTGGAACATCTGGGCGCTGATCTTCTTTCGCGCCTTCCAGGGAATCGGCGCAGCGGTGTTTCCGCTGAGCTTCGGAATCATCCGCGACGAGTTCCCCCGGGAGAAGGTCGGCGTCGGGATCGGCCTCATCTCGGCAGTCTTCGGGGTGGGCGGCGGGTTCGGGATCGTCTTCTCCGGTCTCATCGTCGACAACCTCTCGTGGCGGTGGCTCTTCATCTTCGGCGCGATCCCAGTCGCGGTCGCCGCGATCCTTGTCGACCGCTTCGTCCCAGAGTCGCCGATCACGACCGCCTCGCGGGTGGATGTCCTGGGGGCCGTCCTGCTTTCTGCAGGGCTCGTGTCTCTGCTGCTCGCGCTGACCGAAGGCGAGAGCTGGGGTTGGACCTCCGCGGGGGTCCTCGGGCTCTTCGCGGGCGCGGCGGTCTTTCTGGCAGTCTGGGTGGTCGCCGAGCTGCGCGTTCGGGAGCCGCTGGTCGACATGCAGGTCTTCGTCCAGCGACAAGTGCTGTTCACGAACATCTGCGCGCTGATCACCGGCTTCGCGATGTTCGGGACGTTCGTCCTGATCCCGAACTTCGTCGAGACGCCCCGCGGTCTCTCCGCCGGGACGGCCCGCCTCGTCGATTACGGCTTCAACGCGTCCGTGACGAAGGCGGGCCTCTACCTCTTGCCTAGCTCGCTCACGCTCCTCTTTGCCGGCCCGGCAGCCGGAGTGATCGGACGCCGGACGGGGTCGAAGTGGCCGCTCGCCGCCGGGATGCTGCTCTCGGGGATCTCGGCCGCGATGCTCGCCGTCTGGAACGACGAGACGTGGCAGATTCTCCTCGCGCTTGCGGTACTCGGGATCGGCGTCGGTTTCGCATTCGCCGCCATGGCGACGCTCGTGACGGAGGCAGTGAGGCCAACCGAGACGGGAGTCGCCACCGGCCTCAACACGGTCATGCGCACGGTCGGCGGCGTCATCGGCGGCGAGGTCGGGGCGGCGATCCTGACCGCGCACCTGATCCCCGGCACGAGTGTTCCGTCCGCGCGCGGCTACGAGATCGCGTTCGGCATCGCCGCGGTCGCGGCGTTCATCGGCGTCGTCGTCGCCTTGCTCGTGACGCCGACGCGTGCCGCGCGGGTCGCCGTCGCCGTCGAGACGCCCGACTGACGCGCGCGATCTGGCAAGCTCCCGCTGCCCGGTGGCTTCACTTCCCCAAAAGCTCGATCTGGCCCTCGTCAAACGGCTCCGCGAGGTCGTGGGCGGTGAGCGGACGACCGAGAGCGAGCTCCGGACGCTGGCCGATCAGGCCGGCGGTTGGGCGCGAGCAACCGAGGGCCAGCTCCGCGCCGCCGAAACCAGGCTCGCGAGACTCAACGCCGACCCGGCGAGCGAGCTCGGCCAGATGGCGGTCGAGATCCGCCGGGTCGAGAGCCTGTACGCCGAGCTCGACGACGCACGCACGCTCCTTGCCGGGCTCGAGGACCGCACCCGCGAGCTGCGAACGGCGTGGCTCAAGTACCACGCCGAGTCGGCGCGACTCGAGCCGAGCTCGTAGCTCAGCTTCCTCTGCAGGGACAGCCCCCCGAGGGGGGACTGTCCGTCAAGACCTCGGTTACTGCACGGCGGCGCGGCTGAAGACCCGGATCGAGGCCGCGGTCAGCAGCAGCGCGAAGCCGCCGACGACCGCGAGGCTGAGGCCCGCCATCGCGGCCCGGTCGCTCATGCCCCAGATCGCGTGCAGGCCGGTCGCGTCGCCCCGCAGGCCGTAGCGCATCAGCGCGAGAGCGTGCGTGAGCGGCAGGAACTTTGCCACCCAGGTCAGGAAGCCCGGCAGCGCGGTGATCGGGAACAGCGCCCCGGCGAGGAACCAGGGCAGGATCGCGATCGCCGGCACGCGAGCGATGTACTCCTCCTGTCGCGGTACCCGGCTGGCGAGGATCTCGGCCAGCCCGTACATGCCGACCGTGAAGAGCACACCGGCGGCCGCGAACCAGAGGATCCCGGCCGCCGTCGCGTGGAAGTGGATCCCGCGCGCGACCGCGGCCGCGATCAGCACGCCGACCTGAAGCGCCGTGATCGCGAGCGCGACCAGCAGGCTGCCGACGACCAGAAGGCCGCGAGGAATAGGTGCGGCCAGGAGCTCGGGCTGCGCGCCGCTGACCCGGTCGACGATCACGCTCAGCCCCGAGAACATCGTGTTCAGCGGGATGAGCAGCCCGACGGTGCCGATTGCGACGAAGGACTCGTAGCTCGCGTCGGTGTGCAGCGCCGTCTTCAACGCCGGCGCGATCACGAGCGCGAACATGATCGGCGTCAGCAGTGGGACGAAGAGCTCGCGCGGCGTCCGGGCGGTGAGCTGGAAGCGCCGGCGCGCCAACGTCGCGAGTGGGCCGAGGGCACGCAGGCGCGCCTGCGGGACTTGGATTGCGATTTCAGCGGTGGACATCGATCCTCCTTTCAGGCGGCCACGGCGAGCGAGTCGCCGGTCAACCGCAGGTAGACGTCGTCGAGGGTCGGCTCGCGGGCGCTGATCGCCCCGGCGAGCCCGAGCTCGTGGATGGCAGCGATCGCCTCGCCGGAGCTGTGGTCGTGGAGCGGCACCGTTACGCGCGAGCCGACAGCGAAGGCGTCGTAGCCGGCGACGCCGCGGTCTCGCAAGGTCGCAAGGACAGAGTTGACGCTGCCGTCGACGCGAATCTCGACCAGCTGCCGGCCGAGACCTGCGAGCAACGCCCCTGGGGTGTCGAGCGCGACGATCCTGCCGGCGTGGATGATTGCTACGCGGTCACACAGCCGCTCCGCCTCCTCCAGGTAGTGGGTCGTCAGCAGGACGGTCAGCTCGGTGCGATTGCGCAGGCTCGCGATCACCTCGAGCAGCTCGGCCCGAATCCGCGGGTCGAGGCCGACCGTCGGCTCGTCGAGGAAGAGCACGCGCGGATGCGAGACCAGGGCGCGGGAGATCTCGAGCCGCCGGCGCTGACCGCCGCTGTAGCTGCCGGCAGGTCGCTCGATCAGCTCGGCGAGGCCGAACGTGCCGGCGAGCTCGTCGATCCTCGCGGCCGCCTCGCGGGGCTCCACTCCCCAGAGGCGGGCATGGATCTCGAGGTTCCGGCGGCCGCTGAGCGAGCGGTCGACCACCGGCTCCTGGAAGACGACGCTGCTGACTCGCCGGGTGGCGATCGGCTCCCGCGCCACGTCGAAGCCCGCCAGCCGGGCGCTCCCGGAGGTCGGCTCGATCGTCGTCGTCAGCATCCCGACCGTGGTCGACTTGCCGGCGCCGTTCGGGCCGAGCAGGCCGAAGACCTCGCCCGAGGCGACCTCGAAGTCGATCCCTTTGACGGCCTCGACGCCGCCGGGATATGTCTTGCTCAGCTTGGTCACTTCGATCGCGTTCATGTCGCTCCCTTCGGGCAGTCACAACTGCCACGTCTCGTTCGTCAGTGAGATGACGGATTCGAACGCGGAGATGTGACGTGACCGGAAGCGACTGGCAAACCGAGGAGTTCGAGCGGCAGAGACGCCATCTGCAGTCTGTCGCCTACCGCATGCTCGGCTCCACGAGCGAGGCCGAGGACGCCGTGCAGGAGGCGTGGCTGCGGCTCTCGCGCTCCGATACCGAGAAAGTCGAGAACCTTGCCGGGTGGTTGACCACGGTCGTCGCACGGGTCTCCCTCGACATGCTCCGCTCTCGCCGCGCGCGGCGAGAGGACTACGTGGCACTACCGGAGCCGGTCGTCACGATCGAGAACGGTCCGGAAGAGGAGGCGGTGCTCGCGGACTCGGTCGGGCTCGCGCTACTGATCGTGCTCGACGCGCTGACGCCTGCCGAGCGGCTCGCGTTCGTCCTACACGACATGTTCGGCGTCGCCTTCGACGAAATCGCAGGGATCTTGGATCGATCGGAGGCCGCAACTCGTCAGCTCGCGAGCCGGGCTAGGCGGCGGGTGCGCGGCGCGACGCCACGCACGGATCCGGACCTCCGCGAGCAGCGCCGAGTCGTCGATGCCTTCCTTGCGGCCGCTCGGGCGGGCGACTTCGAGGGGCTGATCAAGGTGCTCGACCCAGATGTCGTCTTCCGAGCCGACCGAGGCCCACAGGACGCGCGACTGCCGATCATCGGCGCGGCCGAGGTAGCCGAAACCATCCTGGCTCGCGGCGCCCGATTCGCCCCGCACGCCAGGCCCGCGATCGTCAATGGCAATGCGGGCGTGGTCGTCGTCCCACGCGTGAAGCCGATCGCGGTCGTCAGCTTCAGTGTCGCCGGAGGCCGCATCGTCGAGATCGACCTCGTGGCGGATCCGGCCAAGTTGGCTGGACTCGGCTAAGAGCTGTGAACCGGATAATCAAGGCGTGGACGAGCGCTGGGTGGATTTCGACGGCAAACGTCTCTTCGTACGCAGCTGGGGAGACTCGGATCGCAGCCCTGTTCTCTACTGGCACGGCGTGCACATCGCCGGCCGGGCGAGCATGGCGATCAACGAGGCAGGGCCGATCCTCGCCGCGCAGCATGGGCTGCGAGTTCTCGCGCTCGACGCGCCCGGGTTCGGACGGTCACCTGCCCTCGAGCCCGAGGCTTACCACCCGCATGCACTCGCGGACCTTGTCCCATCCTTGCTCGACGCGCTGGAGATAGACAGCGCGCCATTCGTGGGCTTCTCCTGGGGTGCCGATATCGGGTGTCACGTCGCGGCTCGGCACTCCGATCGGCTGACGGCTCTCGTGCTCCTCGACGGGGGTTACGCGGATCCGCCGTTCGATCCGTCGGAGACGCTCGAAGAGTACGCAGGGCAGAACCAGGCTGCCTGGGAGGAGGAGATCGAACCGTCGTGGGACGCGCTATTTGCCCGGGTGCGCCTTCGCTTCCGACGCTGGAACGAAGCGATTGAGAGCTCCGTGCGCGCCGGGCGGCTCGAGCAACGCGGCCGGATCGTTCCGAGCGGCGACCCGCGCGTCCTCGCCGCCGTTCAGCGGGGCATCGCCCAGGCGTTTTCCTCGACGACGCGGCCGGCTCTAGCCGACTCCGGACTACCCGTCTTGCTGGTCGCCGGTGACCACGCGGGAGACGCGGATCTCGGACGCTTCGCGGACGAGGTGCCTCAGGCCGAGATCTACCGGCCTGGTGGAGTCGGGCACGATGTGCTCATCGACGGCGGCCCGCGAGTGATCGCTTTTGTTGCGGATTGGCTTCACGTGAGCGGCTAGCGATCGAGCTACGCGCCGATCAGCGGCGCTGTTCTTCCAGAACCTTGCGCGCCCTCTCGGCGTCCTCCCCGCGGACGACCACCTCGCGCCAGCCGCCCGCGGCCCAGCCGTCTTGCGCGCCCGCGCTGAAGTTCGTCGGGCGGTCGAGGCAATCGATCCCCTCGTTGCGAAGGATGCCGCAGACCAGGCCGGCTTCCATCTCCGTCGAAACTGTCTCGACGACTACGAGATCGTCCATGTGTCGCCACCGCCGAGTAGACCGGCGAGGTCGCCTTCCTTCTGCTCGCGTGCAGTCTCGAGCTGCTCTTCCATCAGCTCGTCGTAGACAGG
>DATFXA010000197.1:0-2895 GCA_035258645.1 Gaiellaceae bacterium | reverse complement strand
GCGTGGTCGCAGGTTCCGATCCTCGTCCTGTCGGCGGTCGGCGACGAAGGCGAGAAGGTCGCCGCGCTCGACGCCGGCGCGGACGACTACGTGACGAAGCCGTTCGGTAGCGACGAGCTCCTCGCGCGGCTCAGGGCCGCGTTGCGCCGAACTGCTCCCGTGACCGGCCCGATCATCGAGATCGGAGACCTCGTCGTCGATCTCGACAAGCACGCGGTCACGTTCGCCGGCGAGCCCGTCTCGCTGACGCCGAACGAGTTCGAGCTCCTGCGCCTCTTCGCGCAGAACGAGGGCAAGCTGCTCACTCATCCCACGATCCTGCGGGAGATCTGGGGGCCGGCCTACGACGCCGAGTCCCACTACCTGCACGTGTACGTCTCGCAGCTCCGCCACAAGCTCGAGCCTGACCCCGCCCGGCCGCGCTACCTCCTGACCGAGCCGGGTGCCGGCTACCGACTCGTCAACCCGGGCAAGCGAGAGGGCTGAGCTGTGCTGCGCGATCGCGTGGCCGGCAAATGGACGAGGCGCCTGCTCGGAATCGGCTTCAGCCTCGGCGCCGTCGCTGTCGTCACGGGCGCGGTCTATGCCCTGAACCCGATTGCGCCCGTCGTCAGCCTCGGGGTGCTCTACGTGCTCGCCGTCGTCGCAGTGGCCGTCGTCTGCGGCCTGGTGTACGCAATCCCCGTTTCGATCGCCTCGATGCTGGTGTTCAACTTCCTGTTCCTGCCGCCGCTGCACACATTCGAGCTCCGGGAGTCCGAGAACTGGGTCGCGCTCGGCGTCTACCTGATCGTCGGCGTCGTCGTCGGTGAGCTCGCGACCCGCTCACGGCGGCTGGCCGACGAAGCCGTCGAAGCGGAGAAGCTCCGTCAGGCTGACGCGGTCAAGACGGCCGTCCTCCATGCCGTGAGCCACGACCTGCGTTCACCGCTGACGGCGATTCGTGCGGCGAGCGAGGGACTCGACAACCCGGCCGTTCAGCTCGACGCCACGGAACGCGAGGAGCTCTTCGAGACGATCAGGATCGAGGTGCAGCGGCTCGAGCGGCTCGTCGAGAACCTGCTTGACCTTTCGCGACTGGAAGCCGGCCCGGCCAGACGCACACCCGAGGTCTGGACGGTCGACGCACTGCTTGCCTCGGCGCTCGAGCAGCTCGGCCCGGAGGCCGACCGGGTCGAGACGGACATCGCTCCCGACGTCGGGCTCGTTCGTGTCGACGGCCCCCAGGTCCACCGCGTCCTCGTGAACCTGCTCGAGAACGCCCTGAAGTTCTCGTCGCCGACTTCCCCGGTCGAGGTCACCGTCCTAGGTGGTGGCGACCGCATCAGCGTCCGCGTCCAGGACCACGGTCCCGGCATTCCCGAAGACGACCGGGAGCGGATCTTCGACGCGTTCGAGCGGGGTAGCAACGCCGGCCCCGGCAGCGGCCTCGGCCTCGCGATCGCGCGGGGCTTTGCCGAGGCGAACGGCGGCCGGGTGTGGCTCGAGCCCCGAGCGCAGTCCGCGGCAGGCGCGACCTTCGTGCTCGAACTGCAGGTGACCGAAGCGGGAGCCGTCCTGAGCAAATCTTGAGCCGTGCCCGCCTGATCTTGAGGCGGGGCTGAGCAGCAGCGGCCTACGTTGATCGGGTGGCATCCTGGCGGCGTTACTTCTCTCGGCGGGCGCTCGATCGCGGGCGCCGCCGGCTCCGCCGCACGAGGAATCGCCTGATCGGCCTGCAGCGAATGGTCCTCGTTCCTCTGCTCGAACCCGAGTACACGCGGCACGCCCTCGACCTCGCGTGCCGGCTCGCCGCTGAGCGCGGCTCGCGCGTGCTCCTGCTCGCGCCGCTCTATGTCGAGTGGGAGCTGCCACTCGACGCACATTTCAAGCAGGAGGAAGCTGCGCTCCGGGTCGAGCTCGAACGCGATCGTGCGATTGCCGAGAGCTACGGCGTCGGCGCCCACGGGCAGATCGTCCGGACGCGCCCCGGTGAGCTCGGGCGCGGGGTCGCGGAGGCGGCGGTCGAGGTTCGGGCGTCGCTGATCGTGGTCGGAGCCCCGGTCGAGTCGCAGCGCGGCTTCCGTCGGCCGTTCTCGCGTGACGTCTGGTCGGTGCTGAACGATGCCCCTTGTCCGGTCCTGATCGCGACCGGCTCACCTCAGCGAGCCAGGCAGGCGGCGGTCGCGTGAGCCGAACCACGGTCGAGGCGCCGCCGGTCCGGGTCCTCAAGCGTGCCATCGTCGGCCGGCCGATGGCCAGCGGCGAGCTCGAGGAGACGCTGCTCCCGAAGACACTTGCGCTCCCGATCTTCGCCTCGGATCCGCTCTCCTCGGTTGCGTACGCGACCGAGTCGGCGCTCGTCGTGCTGGTCGCGGCCTCGGCTGCCGCGGCCTATCTCGTCTTCCCGATCTCGATCGCGATCTCCGTGCTACTCGCGATCGTCGTCGTGTCCTATCGACAGACGGTGCAGGTATACGAGACGAGCGGCGGCGCCTACATCGTCGCCAAGGACAACCTCGGGACGCTGCCGAGCCTTGTCGCGGCAGCTGCGCTGCTCACCGACTACGTGCTGACAGTCGCTGTCTCGATCGCCGCCGGCATCTTCGCGGTCACGTCGATCGCACCCTCGCTCGCAGGCCACAAGGTGGGGCTCTCGCTCGCCTGCCTCGCGGTGATCGTCTTCGTCAACCTGCGGGGCATCCGCGAGTCGGGGATCACATTTGCCCTTCCGACCTACGCGTTCGTCGCGTCGATGTTCGTGCTCGTCGCCGTCGGTCTCGTGAAGACCATGCTCGGCGACACCCCACACGCCGTCGTTCCCGATCCGGTCGCGACCGGCGCCGGCGCCGTGACACTGTTCGTGGTGCTGCGCGCCTTCTCTTCAGGCTCGACCGCGCTGACCGGCGTCGAGGC
>DATFXA010000196.1:0-2840 GCA_035258645.1 Gaiellaceae bacterium | reverse complement strand
TCGAGGGGCAGGTTTGCGACGACGACCAGCTCTTCGACCTGTGGCGCGAGTACAGCGAGGCAGCGCTCCAGGTCGGCAGTCGGCTCGTGCGTGACGACGACGGCGGAGACCCCGCTCACACGAGCTCCCGATAGACCGCTAGCGTTCGGCGCATCGTCTCTGCCCAGCTGTAGCGGCGTGCGCGTTGGAGCCCTGCGCGCACGAGGCGATCGCGGTCCGCCAGCGCTCGTTCGATGCCGCCCGCGAGCGCGACCGGGTCGCGTTCGGGGACGAGGATCGCCGCGTCCCCCGCGACCTCGGGCAGCGCGCCGGCGCTCGTTGCCACCACAGGCGTCCCCGAGGCCATCGCTTCGAGCGCGGGCAGGCCGAAGCCCTCGTAGCGCGAGGGGAAGATGAGGCAGGCAGCGCCGCGGTAGAGCGACGCAAGCTCGTCCTGCGAGACGTAGCCGCGGAACTCGACCCGATCATGGAGCCCGGCACGTTCGGCCGCACGTTCCGCTTCGGCGCGCCCGCCCCGGTCCGGCCCCGCGAAGACCAGCCGCAGTTCGCCGTTTCCGAGCAGCGCAACCGCATCGATCGCCACCTTGGGATCCTTGCGCGGCTGCAGCGCACCCACGACGAGCGCGTAGCCGCCGTCAGGACGCGGGCCGTCTGCCGTGAAGAGCGGATCGACGCCGTTCGGGATCACGACGATCTTCTCCTCGGGAATCCGGTAGAGCTCGATCAGGTCGCGCTTCGTCCGCTCCGAGACCGCGATCACGCGCGCGGCCCGGCGTGCGGCGCGCGGAACGACAGCGCCGAAGATCAGCCGGTCGCGCCTTCCCATCACCGACGGATCGCGCTCGAAGGAAAGGTCGTGCACGGTGACGATTGCCGGACAGGGGCAGCCCAGAGGCAGGGCGTGCTGGAAGTGCGCAAGCCGCGGACGAAGTCGGCGCAGCACACGCGGCATGCCCGCCGTCATGCGCGCGACTTGACTGCGCGCGGGCAGCCCGATCGGTTCGATGCCCGCGGGCACGAGTTCGGGGCGCCTCGTCACTGCCGCGAATCGGAGATCCTCCACACGCACCAATTCGCGCAAGAGGCCTCTTACGTACGTCTCGTCGCCCGTGCGCCTGCGGCCGAGGACGTCCGCGTCGATCACGACCAGCGGCGGAGTCGTCATCCCGCCGCCTCGCGATACACCTCGACCGTCGCGCGCGCCGCTTCGGCCCAGCTGAAGGATGCGGCTCGTTCGAGCCCGAGCTGACGGAGCTCCTCGCGCCGTTCGCTGGCCTCGGCAATGCCTGCCGCGATTGCGTCCGGGTCGAGCGGGTCGACGAGGACTGCCGCGTCGCCCGCGACCTCCTCCGCCGCCTCATTTCGGGCCGCGACGACTGGCGCCCCGCAGGCTAGCGCCTCCAACACAGGCAGCCCGAAGCCTTCGTACAGCGGCACGTACGCAACACAGCGGGCACCGCGGTAGAGACGTGCGAGCTCGGAGTCCTGAACAAAGCCGAGCCATTCGACCGCTGGTCCGTCGAGGTCGACGCCGCCCCAGCCGTGCATGCCCGCCACGAGCAGCCGGCACCCATTCAGCTCCGCCCGGTGAAAGCCCTCGATGATCCGCCGAAGGTTCTTCCGCGGCTCGAGGGTGGACACCGCCAGGACGTAGTCGCCGTCAGCCGCATCGCCGTCGGGCCGAAAGGCGTCGGCGGCGGCGTTCGGAATCACTCGAATCTTCTCGTCGGGGACCTCGAGGAGCTCGAGCAACTCGCGCCTCGTGAACTCGGACACGGCGATCAGCCTCCGCGCGGCTCTGGCTACCCGTGGCAGCGCCTGCCTGCTGTAGGTGCGTGTCCAGCGGTTGAAGGTCTCGGGGTGGCGCAAGACGGCGAGGTCGTGGAACGTGACGACGAGCGGCACCCCCGAGCGGAAGGGCGCCCGGTGGGTCGGGCAATGCAGGACGTCCATGCCGTCGTGCCGAGCCTTCGCGGGCAGCACCGCTGGGTACCAGCCGAGATCGCGCACGGGCACGAGCGCTCGGCCAGGACCGCCGAAGGAGTAACGCCGAAGCCTCACCTCGGGTCGTTCCTCGAGCGGGTCGAGCAGAGAGCAGATGTGGCGCGCCGTGCCGGCCCGCGTCAGCGCGAGCGGCGAGACGTCGATGCCCACGCGCAGCGGCTCCATCCTCGGCGACTCAGTTTGTCAGAGCGCTTTCATAGCCCGCGAGCACCGCTTCGCCACAGGCTCCCCAGGTGAAGCGCTCCGCGTGAGCAATGCCACGCTCGCGCAGCTCGCGCGGTGCGTCCAGCGCTTGCTCGAGCGCCTGCGCGAACGCTCCGGCGTCCTCCGGGTTTGCCCGAAGGGCGATCCCACCCGAGGCCTCGTCTAGAGACGGGTGCGAGGACACGACCGCGGGCGTTCCGCAGGCCATTGCTTCGACGATCGGCAAGCCGAAGCCCTCGAAACGAGATGGATATGCAAAGGCGGCCGCGCCGCGGTAGAGACGCGCGAGCTCGTTGTCGCTGACGAAGCCGAGCAGCCGCACGCCTTCGGCGTCGAGGGGGCGCTCCTCCCAGCCTGAAAGTCCTGCGATTGCCAGCGTCAGCTCGGGGCGCCGCCGCCTCAGGGGCGCGAAGGCTGCGACGAGGGCAGGGAGGTTCTTGCGCGGTTCGAGGGTCGAAACGGCAAGCACGTACGGGCCGCCGAGGTTCGCGTCGTCGCCCTCCGGCCGGAAGCGCGGGTCGATCCCCGGATACGCGACGACGACTCGCTCTTTCGCCACCCCCAACAGCTCGGCGACTTCGCGGCCCGTGAACTCCGAGTTGACGAACATGCGGTCACAGGTTCGGGCCGCG
>DATFXA010000195.1:0-2748 GCA_035258645.1 Gaiellaceae bacterium | reverse complement strand
ACGGAGATCTTCACCCGCATGTTTCCGCGCTGTGGGGTGCCCGATGCCTACGCCGGTTGGCCCGGATTCGAGGAGTACGTCCGCTTCCTCTACGCCACCGGCTCGATTACCGAGCACACGCAGATGTGGTGGAGCGTCAGGCCGCACCTCGCTTTTCCGACGGTTGAGATCCGGATCTGCGACGCGCAGCCCGACCTCGAGGAGGCCCGCTCGCTGGCCGCCGTGTGTTACGCCCTGACCGCCCGGATCGCCCGCGCGCTCGACGAAGGCGAGCCCCTCCCCGACTACCCGCACCGGTTGATCGAGGAGAACTTCTGGCGAGCGATCCGCTACGGCCTCGCCGGGGAGCTGATCGACCTTGCCACCGGCGACGTCCGCCCGGCGCGGGCCCATCTGGAGCGCTTGCTCGAGTGGATCGCGCCCGTTGCCCAGGAGCTCGGCGTGGCTGAGTATCTCGCAGTGCCGGCGATGAACTCGGCCGAGCGCCAGCTCGCCCAGTACGAGGACGGCGCCTCGCTCCTGGAGATCTACGCCGAACTCGTCCGCGGTAAGAGCCCGGTCCATGGCTGAGGAAACGCCTTCCGAGCCTCCGGACAGCGAGCGCGAGCTCGTCGAGCAGCTCCAGGCCGAGCTCGGCCGGCTGAAGGTCTCGGACCTCCTCCTGCAGACCGTCTACACGATCTCGTCGCTCGGGTACCACCGGCTGAGCGGCGAGAACAAGGATCTCGACCAGGCGCGGCTGGCGATCGAAGCCTTGAAGGCCCTCGTGCCGGTGCTCGAAGGCGCGGTGCCCGACGAGGCCGTCCGCGACTTCAACCAGGTCCTTGCAAACATGCAGCTCGCGTACGCGGCCGCTGTCGAGGAGAAGCCGGAAACAGCCTGAGCCTGGCGTAGTCTTTCCCCTCGAAGGCTGCTGGAAACCGACCGGGTCGAACGAGGGGGAGTGCTTCGCCATAGACGTCCGCGGTGATCGCAGGCGGTACGCGGTCGTTGCCGCGTTGCTCGCGGTTGCCTTCGGAGCAGCGGCGATCGCCGGGCTGCTGAGCCGGGCGGCCTCGAGCGGTTCGGTGGGCGCGGCGAGTACCCATGGCACCGCAACGGCGGCGCCGGTCATCAACTTCAAGCGCCTGACCCTGAGGAAGAAGCGGCAGGCGCGTCATTTGATGGGCCGCGAGCGCGAGACGCTGCCCGACCGCTGGCAGCAGAAACAGGAGCGGCTCGAACGCCTTCGGGCCGCCGGTCGCTTGCCCGCCCCGACGCCGGGGCCGGCCAAGCAGTTCCGGGCCGAGCCGGTCACGAGCCCCTCGCCGCCACTTGGCACGAGTTTCAACGCGGTCGACGACAACGGCCTCTTCATTCCTCCTGACACGGAAGGGGCCCCCGGCCTGGACAAGCTGATGGTGACCGTCAACGGCACGGTGCAGATCCAGAACAAGAATGACGGCAGCGTGGTTTCGACGACCACCCTCGACGCGTTCTTCGCCGGCGTCCCCGGGGTCTCGTTTGCCTTCGACCCGCACGTCCTCTACGACCCGTCCGCGAACCGCTGGATCGTCGTTGCCGACACGAATGCCGAATCCTCGAGCAGCGCCCTCCTGCTCGCGGTTTCCCAGACGTCCGACCCAACCGGGAGCTGGAACGAGTACTCGGTCGACGTCGACCCGGCGAACGCGGCCTGGGCCGACTACCCGACGGTCGGGTTCAACAAGAACTGGATCGTCGTCAGCGTGAACATGTTCTCGCTCGCCGTCGACTCGTTCGTCGGGACGCAGACGTATGCGTTCGACAAGGCCAAGGCCTACGCGGGGGGAGCGGGCGCGGGCGGCTACCAGCTCTTCAAGGTCGCCGGTGACGATTTCACGCTCGCCCCGGCGGCAACCTACGATCCCGACGCTTCCGATCTGTACCTCGCCGAGGACTACGACGGCGGCAGCAGCCGGCCGCTTCGCTTGTTCCGGCTGAGCGGGCCGGTCGGGTCGGCGACGCTGACCCGGCTCGGCGATCCGGCGGGCGCCTCGCTTTCGGCCCTCGGGCCATGGAGCGACGTCTCGGGAGGAGCCCGAGCCAACGGCTTCGCCCCGCAGCTCGGCTCGACGCGCAAGATCGATAGCGGCGACGCCAGGCTCTCGCAGTGCGTCGAACGCAACGCGGGGATCTGGTGCGCGAACACGGTTTTCCTACCGGCCGCCGCGCCGACCCGTTCCGTCGTCCAGTGGTACGAGATCGACCCGGGCTCGGCGGCGCCGAACGTCATCCACGCCGGCAGGATCGGCGACGCAACAGGTCAGCAGTTCTTCGCCTACCCGAGCATCGCCGTGAACAAGTACAACGACGCGCTGCTTGGTTTCTCGCGCTTCTCGTCGACCCAGTACGCGAGTGCGGACTACGCCTACCACTCCTGTTCGGACACCTCGGACACGTTCCGCACCGAGGCTCCCTACCAGCCCGGGCTGGGCAGCTACTACAAGACCTACGGCGGCAGCGTGAACCGCTGGGGCGACTACAGCGGCACCTGGGTTGATCCGGGCGACGACCAATCGCTCTGGACGATCCAGGAATACGCGAAGCTCTTCACCGGCCCGAACTCATCGAAGAACCCGGGAACGTGGGGAACATGGTGGGGACTGCTCCCTGCGCAGGCTCATACCGGCCCCGGCGCGCCGAGCCCGGAAAGCTCGGATCACACTCGAGGCGTCGCGTCGACGAACGGGGTCATCCACGTCGGCTGGACTCCGCCGGACGACTGTG
>DATFXA010000194.1:0-5254 GCA_035258645.1 Gaiellaceae bacterium | reverse complement strand
GCGTCGACGACGATCACGATCGCGGACTACCCGAAGCTCGTGACGCTGCTGGCCAGGGCTTTCGACGGAACGGCTCAACGCGGGCAGGACATGCCCGTCTACTACACGGAGTTCGGGGTTCAGACCGTTGTCCCGGCCGCGCACCGCGCCGCGTACACAGATCTCAAATCGCCCTCCGCCGCCGACGCGGTCGACCCTCAGACCCAGGCTCGCTACTACCGGGAGGCGCTCGACCTGGCCGCCTGCCAGCCCACCGTCAGAGGGCTGTTCGTCTTCCACACATTCGACGAGCCCGACCTTGCGGGTTGGCAGTCCGGCCTGTACTACGCCGACCAGAAGCCGAAGCCCAGCCTCCCGGCCTTTCGTAATGCGGCAATCGAGGCGCGGAACGAGCGGCTGACGCACTGCTCCGGCGTCACCTTTGTCAAAGAGAACTAGCCACGCCCGGGATCAAGCCCACGAGCGCATCGGCCGATGCGCCCTACAGGATGCCGCCCATCCGCAGGCTCGCCGTCACCCTCTCCATCGGGCTGCTCGCGCTCGCCGCGGCAACGCCTGCGCAGGCCGCGCCGCGGACACTGTTCGTGGGCGCGTCCGAGTCGGCGAGCCTCGTCCCAGACTCGGTCCTCGCCAAGTCGCGCATGGACCTCTCCGTTCTCGCCGGCTTCAACGAGATCGAGGTTCGAGCCGCCTGGAAGCCCGGCAAGACGGAGCCCACTGTGGATGAGCTCGCGTCGTTCCAGGCGAGCGCGCTGGCGGCACAGCTCGACGCGGTTCGACTCGTGATCGGAGTCGATGTCGGCGGCGGCCTCCAGACGCCTGTGACGCTGTTCGACCGGAAGCAGTTCGCCGAGTACACGGCTTCGCTCGCGCGGGCGCTGCCCTACGTGCGCGACTTCATCGTCGGCAACGAGCCGAACCTGAACAGGTTCTGGCTGCCGCAGTTCGACGTGGGCGGCCACGACGCAGCGGCCCCGGCCTACGAGGCCCTGCTGGCCAGGACGTACGACTCGCTCAAGGCTGTCTCGCCGTCGATCAAGGTGATCGGCGGTTCCCTCGCGCCGCGTGGGGCCGACCAGTACCGCTCGGGCCGGCAAACCCATTCGCCGACGACCTTCCTGCGAGATCTCGGAGCCGCCTACCGAAAGAGCCGGCGCCGGGCGCCGATCATGGACATGCTCTCGATCCACCCCTACGGCGAGACTTCGAAGACCCCGCCCACAGCGTTGCATCCGAAGTCGACGAGCATCTCGATCGCCGACTACCCGAAGCTGGTCAAGCTCCTCCGCGACGCGTTTCGCGGCACGGCGCAGCGCGGCGCCTCGTTGCCGATTCTCTACGGCGAGTACGGGGTGCAGACCCGGATCCCCTCAAAGAAGCTCGGCGCCTACACCGACCTCGGCGTCCCCGTAGCGGGCGATGCCGTCTCGGAAACGATGCAGGGCGCCTACTACAAGCAGGCGATCCAGCTTGCGTATTGCCAGCCGACCGTCGCCGGCCTCCTCTTCTTCCACGTCAGCGACGAGCCCGACCTCGACCGCTGGCAGTCGGGTCTCTTCTACGCCGACGACACGCCGAAAACCGACCTGGCCGTGGTCAAGAGCGCCGCCGAGGCCGCCCAGGCGGGCACGCTGACCTGCCCGAAGGCGAAGCCGAAGCTCAAGCCCCGGAGGCGTCGCTAGCATCCTTTTGGTGAGCGGCCAGTACGTCGCGTACACCTTCTTCAAGGTCGATCCCGCCTGGCGGCGCCTGCCGATCGACGAACGCGCGGCCGGCAAGGACGCGTTCGCCGAGGTAGTCGAGGACTGGGCCGGGCGCATGGACGCGTTGCGGGCCTACTCCCTCGCCGGGGTCCGCCCCGACTGCGACTTCTTCCTCTGGAAGATCACCGACCGCTACGAGGATCTCGGCGAGCTCGGCGCGGCGCTGAACGGGACCCCTCTGGCGGCGTGGATCGAGACGCCGTACTCCTACTTGGCGACGACCAAGGCGTCCGAGTACACATCAGCCCGCAAGGCCCGGAAGATCGTTCCGAAGGACTCCCCGTACCTCGTCGTCTACCCGTTCGTAAAGGTCCGCCCGTGGTACGCCATGTCGGAGGAGGATCGCCGCCGCGCGATGGATGAGCACATCCGCATCGGCCGCGAGGAATTCCCGACGATCCACAACCACACGACGTACTCGTTTGGGATCGACGACCAGGAGTTCATGACCGCCTTCGAGTGCGACGAGCCGGCGGACTTCATGCACCTGATGCTGCGGCTACGCGACTCCGAGGCGTCCCGATACACGGAGCGCGACACGCCTATATTTGTCGGCCGGCACGTCTCGATCAGGGCAGCGCTCGACGCGCTGGACGGCGCGGCCTCTCGCGTCGAGGCCTAAGGCCCGGGGTGCTTCGGACCCTCTGACTCTTCGAGATCGGCAGCGGCAACATCGGCCGCATCGCCGATCGCCAGGCCACCGGTGACTCCGCTGCCGGCGCCGTAACCGGCTTCTGCCAGGTACCGCTCCTCGGCGTCGCCCGGATCCTCGCCGCCGAACTCCTCGCGCAGATCAGCCTCTTCGTCCGGGTTCCCGCCCTTGCCTCGCAGCCGATCCCAGAGCCCCCAGCCCACGACTTCAGTCTAGTAGTAAGACCGTTCGGAGTGCCAGACGCGCCACATTGCGTAGCCGGCCAGGATCAGGACGGAGATGAAGGCGAATGCGTCGAGCCCGGCCGTGTTCCTCCCGGGCCAGAAGTAGGCCGCGAAGTCGACGATGATCAGGAGAGCGCTGCCGTAGAAGACGCGGCTCGACCGTTGCGACCACGTGTCGATCTCGTGACGCATCCGATCGCGCCAGAACATGTAAAGGACGACCGCGATCGCGAGGAAGAAGACGATCGACAGGATCAGCTGGAGAGACACCAGCGTCCCCTCCAGGTTGAGCACGAAGACGATCGCCGCGATCGCAAAGATGATCAGGAAGCCGCGAACCGTCCCGTTCAGGTCGCCCCACCAGCGCCGCATGCGGCAAATGTACCGCTAGCGGGCGTGGAAGCTGACCGACGCAGACGCCGTGTCCGTGAGTCTGACCGGTACCGCTCGACAAGCGGGTAGGCTGACGACCCGTGGTCGAGGAGGGCAAGCCGGCACCCGATTTCGAGCTGACGAGCGACGGCGGCGAGCAGGTCAAGCTCTCGTCGTTGCGCGGAAAGCCGGTCGTTCTCTACTTCTATCCCAAGGACGACACGCCCGGCTGCACGGCGCAAGCCTGCGGAATCCGCGACTTCTACTCCGACTTTCGCGACCGCGGCGCAGTCGTTCTCGGCGTCAGCCCCGACGACGAGGCCTCCCACGTCAAGTTCAAGGAGAAGTACTCGCTCCCGTTCACGCTGCTCGCCGACCCCGGGCACGAGGTCGCCGAGGAGTACGGCGTCTGGAAGGAGCGAAACAGCTACGGCAAGAAGTCGATGGGGATCGAACGCTCGACCTTCGTGATCGATGCCGATGGCAACGTCTCGAAGGTGATGCGCCGCGTGAAGCCCGAAACGCACGCGGCGGACGTCCTGGCCGCCCTGGCCTAGTCTTTTACTCAGCCCTTTACTCTCCGCTTACCGCGCCCGAATCCTCGGCTGACGGAGCGCACGGACGATCCGAGCCTCTTTCGTCACTACCAGGAGGTCTCAAGATGAGAAGGCGCCTCACCTACGTGCTCATCGCCGCGCTCGTCGTGCTCGCGGCCGGCGCGTCGAGCACCTTCGCCGCGCAACGAAGCGGCGAGCAGACGTTCGTCTTCAACGGCCACCTGCTTGCCGACGCCGGCAACTCGTCGTCGCTCTACGTGGACGTCTTCGGTGGCAACAGACTTGCGCTCAAGAAGCTGGTCGGCCTCAGCGACAACCAGAACTTCGCCGTCGATTCGCACACGCAGTTCCTGCGCTGGTCGCACGGAGTGCCGACCGTCGTCGCCGAGTCGAACCTCGTCGCCGGTGACACCGTCAGCGTCCAGGTTCGGGCGCCACGCACCTCGACGCTCGCGCAAATCACCGCGACGGCGGCCGCCAAGGTGGCCGATCGCGGCCCGACCCCGGGGCGCGCGCGCCGGCCGCTGTGGCTCTTCGTCGGCAGCCTCGATGCTCCGGCTGCGAACGGGAAGGTCTCGATCCACGTCCTGAGTGGCAACTGGCTCGCGCTGAAAAAGATGCTCGGGCAGCCGCAGGACGAGTCGTTTAGCTACGGCCCCCGCACGATCTTCCTCCTCTGGCGAAGCGGTGTCCCCACGGTCATCTCGCCGAGCCAACTGAAGGTCGGCGACCGGATCTCCGTCCGGATCCGCGCGCCTCGGTGGTATTCGCTCCAGCAGGCCGAGCAGGTTCCGGCCAGCCACATCGGCGACCACGAGCCGAACACCCCTGCATAGACCGCCCTCACCGATCGATGGGGAAGCCGGAGGAATCCGGCTTCCCCGCTTTCTGTCTCAGGTGGTTCGCTTGGTAACTATCCGGCGTGGCCTTGACCGTTGCCGTCATCCTCGCGCTGCTCTTCGCCCCGTGGCCCTGGAATCTGATCTTGGTGCTGGCGGGCGTGGCGATCGAGGTGGGCGAGCTGACCTGGGGCCTTCGGCTCGCACGTCGCTGGAAGCCGAAGACCGGTGCCGAAGCAATGATCGGCGAGTTGGCGGAGGTCGTCGCCCGCTGTCGTCCAGACGGACAGGTCCGAGTCCGGGGCGAGCTCTGGGAGGCGCACTGCGAACGAGGAGCCGACGTTGGAGACCAGGTCCGGATCGAGAAGCTCGACGGCCTGACCCTCATCGTCGCCCCCCAACCCGGGACGGACGGCTATGCGGATGAGAGGACTTGAACCTCCACGGGGTCTCCCCCACACGGACCTGAACCGTGCGCGTCTACCAATTCCGCCACATCCGCGCGGAGGCGGATTGTAGCCCGGCTACGCTTCTCTCCTTGAAGCGGGGTCTCTCTCTTCTTGCGGCGTTCGTCGTCGCCTGCTCGCTCGGCGGCGCCGAGGCGCGCGGGCGCTCGGCCGCGACCGGGAAACCCGTCGAGGTGGTCGTCAAGCTGAGGCGGCCGTCACTCGCGGTCGCGATGGGCACTCGCGCGCGGCACAGCCCGGGCTACCTGCGCGAACTGGATGCAGGCCAGGCCCGGCTCGAACGTCGGATAGCGGTCGCGATTCCGTCGGCCAAGGTGCGCTGGCGCTACCGCTACGTCCTCAACGCGCTGGCCGTCGTCGTTCCTCGAGGACAGATCGAC